>JBOGOW010000493.1:0-2921 GCA_050748285.1 Pyrinomonadaceae bacterium | reverse complement strand
CGACGTTACTCTGCTTCAGGATTGTACGGATAAGCTCGACCTGCTCGACCGGGCGGTTGAAAATGTAAAAAAGACCGGTTCGCAGACGGCGATGTACGACGCCGTTTGGCAATTCGCAGACGAAAAACTTAGACGCGCTCCGGGTCGCCGCGTGATCGTTATCATCACGGACGGTGAAGACACCTTTAGCCGCGCCGATATCAGAGACGCGATCGACATTGCACAGCGAACCGAAACCACCATCTTCGGCATCTCTACAAAGGCTGGTTTTTTGGGAACCGTGCCCGGCGTCGAAGCCGGTACAACGAAAGGAAAGGAAGACCGCGCACTTGTTGAGCTTTGCGAAAAGACGGGCGGCGAGACATTTTTTACCGGCGATATGATCGAGCTTGAACGAGCATTTACGCGAATTTCGAAGGAATTGCGTTCGCAGTACATCATTACTTATCGGCCTGCGAATCAGAATTACGACGGACGCGAGCGAAAGATCGAGGTCAAATTTACCGATTCTGCGAACGAAAAGAAATTCAAGATCAGGACTAAAACTAGCTATCGCGCCGTTCGCGATTCTTTGAAATAAAAGTATTTGGAAGTGCAAATGAAAAGTTTAAGAATTATAGCGCCGGCAGCAGTTTTATTTTCGCTTGCGATCATTGCATCGCACGGCTTCGATTTTGCACGGGCTCAGACGCAGCCTGAGAAAACCACGATACCAACCCCGACACCGCCGATCGAAGAAGAACCTGAAGTTCTCAAGGTCAATACCGAAGCCGTAAATGTACTTCTTACTGCGCAGGATAAAAATCGGCGATTGTTATTAACGCTCAAGCCGACCGATATCCAGGTTTTCGAAAACGGACAGCAGCAGGAAATTTCAGCGTTCGCGCGACAAGTCGATCTGCCGTTGAGTTTGGCGATCTTGATCGACACCAGCGCATCGCAGGAACGCACGCTTCCCGAAGAAAAAAGGGCAGCATCTTCATTTCTCGATTCGGTTGTGCGGCCGGAAAAGGATGAGGTCTCGGTAATTTCGTTCACCGGCGATTCGACGCTTGAACAAGGAATGACGAGCAACCTCAACCGTCTTCGCCGAGCTATCGATGGAGTGCGGCTTGCCCCACAATTAGGTTATATCGGCGGCGGTGTCGTCGTTGGAACTCCGCCGATCTCAGGCAGCGGTGCCTCCGGCGCGACGGCGATCTGGGATGCAATTTGGGTAACTTCTGAGGAAGTGCTCGGCCCGGCACCCGAGAAAACACGCCGTGCCATCATCTTGCTCTCCGATGGCGTCAACACTTACGGCACGAAAAAACTAAACGATGCTGTCGAGGCCGCACAGCGCGCCGAGGCCGTAATTTATTCCATTGGCATCGGTGATAATTTCACCAATGGCGTCGATCGCGGTTCATTGGATAAAGTCTCAGAGAAAACCGGTGGCCGAGCATTCTTTCCACGCGACGAGATCGAACTTAGAAAGGCATTTCAACAGATTCAAGAGGAGATGCGTTCGCAGTATCTGGTTGCCTATGAACCGACAAATCCGGCGCTCGACGGCTCATTCCGCAATATCGAGATCAAACTCACAAACGCCGATCTGCAAAAACAAAAGGTTCAATTGAGCCACCGAAAGGGCTATTTTGCAAAAACCGCAAAAAAATAAATAGGAATTTTAGTTGATCTGTGCGGCGGGTGTGATGTGCGTCATCACGCATTTCCATTCGCCGCTGCGTCTAACGAAAATATCCGATGTCCACTCATTCGCATTGAATATTTGCCCTCCAAAATGCGCGGTGTTCGTTATGCGAGCAGCCATGATCGCCGCGTCGCCGAAGATAGTTATACCGTGAAGTTCCGCAAGATCCATCGAATCATGAGTCAATTGACCGGACGCAACGAACGAAAGAAAATGTTCCTTCGTGCTCACGCCGCGTTCGGAAATCATTACCCATTCATCCGCCATAAACGCGCCGATAGCTTCGGCGTCATTCGCCACGATCGCCTTCGACCACGCCTCGGAAAGGTCGAATATCTCTTGTTCTTCCTGCCCCAAAATGGCTCGTGCTTCTATCGCGTTCATATCAATAATTCAATATCTCGATCTTTTGTATCTTGCCTTTTTTGATGCGTATCACCCAGATCGCGCCGTATTCAGAGTCGTCAAGATTCTTGAATAATTCTTTTGTTCCAAGCAGGTTTGCGAGGGCCGGTATCGTATTGGAATGCCCGGAAACAAGAACGCGCTTGTGTTTGCCGTGCATTATCTTGTCCACCAGATCCTGCGGCTTTCGCGCATCGTAGGTTTGAATTTGAACCTTTCGCTTTGCAGCAAGCGGCGCAACCGTGTCGCGTGTCCGCTTGAAGTCGGTAGAATAAATCTCCTTCGGGCGATACTTCCCTGCTTTCTTTATAAGCCGCTGCGCACGCTCTTTCCCTTCAGCCGACAATTCCGGATCAGCACTCGCATCAACCTTTTCAGCATGCCGCACGAGGACAATAATTTTGTCTTGACCATATGCAATTGCGGACGCGAAAACGATGATTGCCAGAAACAGTATCGATCCAAATTTCATATCTCTAACCTCGATAAAAGTGATGATCGGCGCGAAATATCCGCCCCTAACACCCAACATCTTTTCCGCGTCGATTATCCCTTTCGAGGCGTTAATTATAGCGTTGCTGTCGAGTACGGCTTTATTCCCACTCATCTCTTAACTTTCGTTGCCATTCGACCGGGTCATCGATTTTTCGGAAGATGTCAGCTTTCTGAGCTTCTTTGAACGCAGCCAATAATCTTTCTTTTTTCGCGCGATTTTCTTCAACATTCGTTTGAACAATCACGACCACATGAGCAACGGAATTCTCCAATTCTTCGTGGTCTTTCGGCAGATGTATCATGCCGTGTTTGATCCTGGTTGTGAATT
>JBOGOW010000492.1:0-2942 GCA_050748285.1 Pyrinomonadaceae bacterium | reverse complement strand
CGCTGTGAATGATGAGATCGGCCAGTTGCATTTACGGTTTTTTCTTTGCGATTTTTTTATGAATCTCGGATGTCATCATCAAGGAAGCTGAGCCATACCACGGTGTCATCTCGGCGACCAATACGCCCGCTTTTACGGTTGGATCGGCATTCACAAGCGTTTGAGCTTCTTCTAAAGTTGTAACATTTAGAATAAATATACCGCTATACGAGCGGTCATTCTTGTCAAACGGCCCGGCGACCGCCAGCTTATTCTCGGCGGCCATTTTGCCCATGTTTGTAAAATGCCCGGCAAACAGATCGTCCCGCTCTTTGCCTTGATATTTTGCATTGTTCGGACCGGTTTTGAGGATCACAAAAATATATTGCTTAAGGCCATATTCGTCAGCACCGAGCTTTTTAGCCAGTTCGGCATCGTAAACAGAATTAACAGCCTTCTCAGGTGTTTGAGCAAAACCAGAGACGGCCGCAATGACGGCCATTGTAAAGATTACCAATAGATTTCTTATTTTTTTCATAGTCCCATCTTACGATAATTTTTCTGACAATGTTTCCGCGTTTTCGCTCATCGGGGTTTACGGCTATGATTATTTCAAAGATATGAGTCGAATAATAAAAGCACCAACAGGCACCGAACTCACCTGCAAAAACTGGTTGATCGAGGCGGCTTATCGGATGATACAGAACAATCTCGACCCCGAGGTCGCGTTTGATCCTGATAATTTGATCGTCTATGGCGGACGCGGCAAGGCGGCGCGGAATTGGGAATGTTTTGATGCGATTCTGAAATCTTTGCGGGAGATGGACGAGGATGAGACTCTGCTGGTTCAGTCCGGTAAACCTGTCGGTGTATTCAAATCGCATACCGATGCTCCGCGCGTTTTGATCGCAAATTCTAATATCGTTCCGCATTGGGCGACGCAGGAACAGTTTGACCAATACGAACGCAACGGGTTGATGATGTATGGGCAGATGACGGCGGGGTCTTGGATATATATCGGTACGCAGGGCATCTTGCAGGGAACTTATGAAACATTCGGCTCGCTGGCGAGACAGCACGGCTGGGGCGATCTGAAAGGGAGGTTGGTTCTGACAGCCGGTCTTGGCGAAATGGGCGGTGCACAGGCGCAGGCGATAACTTTCAACGGCGGCGTCGGGTTGTTGGTCGAGGTCGATCCGCGGCGAATTGAAAGACGTTTGCAGTTAAAGCAGATCGATGTTGCCGCTGATAATCTCGACGCGGCGATCGACATGGCAAAAGATGCGGTCAAGGCGAAAGAAGCCAAGTCAATCGCCGTGCTCGGCAATGCAGTCGATACGCATTTTGCACTTATTCATCGCGGGATAATTCCCGACGTGGTAACCGATCAGACCTCGGCGCACGACGTCCGTTATGGTTATATTCCGGTCGGGCTTTCGCTGGAAAATGCGGCGAAACTCCGCGAGAGCGATCCGGTCGAATACGAAAGCCTGGCGATGGGTTCGATGGCAAAACACGTCCACGCCATGCTGGAGTTTCAGCGTCGCGGGTCGGTCGTTTTCGATTACGGGAACAATTTGCGTCAGCGGGCGTTCGATTTCGGAGTCAAAAACGCATTCGATTATCCGGGTTTCGTGCCCGCTTATATCCGGCCTTTGTTTTGCGAAGGCAAAGGGCCGTTTCGTTGGGTCGCTCTCTCCGGCGACAAGGAAGATATTTACAAAACCGACGAAGCGATAATGAATCTGTTCCCGGACAACGATCATCTCGCCCGCTGGCTGACGATGGCGCAGGAACAAGTTGAATTCCAAGGCTTGCCCGCCCGCATCTGCTGGCTCGGCTACGGCGAACGTGCAAAGGCCGGTTTGAAACTTAATGAAATGGTCGCGTCCGGTGAACTAAAAGCCCCGATTGTCATCGGTCGCGATCATCTTGACTGCGGCAGCGTCGCCTCGCCAAACCGCGAGACCGAATCGTTGCTTGACGGCAGCGACGCCATCGCCGACTGGGTCTATCTCAACGCCATGATCAACGCCGTCGGCGGTGCCACCTGGGTCAGCGTCCACCACGGCGGCGGCGTCGGCATCGGCTATTCGCTCCACGCCGGTCAGGTCATCGTCGCCGACGGCACGCCCGAAGCCGCCCGCCGCATCGAACGCGTCCTAACCACCGATCCCGGCATGGGCATCATCCGCCACGCCGACGCGGGTTATGAAATGGCGGTGGAATTTGCCGAAAAAGAAGATGTAAAAATTCCGATGCTTTCAAAATAATTGGAGCAAAAAGTAAATTATGAAAAACTCTCCCCCAAATATTCCGCCAAATCTTTTCACATTACTTAAAGAAATGGTGAATGATTTTCCGTCTATACTTGGCGACAATTTGGTAGGAATTTATCTTTGGGGTTCACTGACTTATGAAGCTTTTGATGAGAGTTGTAGTGATGTTGATTCCATTATCGTAACCCGCAGGGATATTAATGAGAAAGAATTTACGACACTTGAAGAATGGTTTGAAAAATCGTTAGGTCAAAACCCTTGGACTCATGAACTCGATATGCGTTTCGTTATCAAAGGGGAATTTCTTGACAAGACTTCAAAATGTTGTGGTTTTCAGTTTGACGAATTTCGACGGTATGGCTCGGACGGAAATCCGATAATTTGGCTCAATATCGGGAAATCAGGAATAACTCTTTGGGGCGAAGATGCGAAAGAGATTGCTCCTAAGATTTCGGATAAAGTCTTAAATGAAGCACTTTTGCTTGAACTTTGGTATTTGAAAGACGATTTGAAAAATAATGCGGGTGATAAATCGGATTTAGCCTTTAAGCACATCAATTATGCGATTTTGACAGCTTGTAGAATTTATTATACCGCGCAGCATCGAATTTTGGTTTCTAAAGAACAGGGATTTAAATGGGCTTTGAAAACCGTCCCCGAAAAATGGCATCTGCTAATCCAGGA
>JBOGOW010000491.1:0-2953 GCA_050748285.1 Pyrinomonadaceae bacterium | reverse complement strand
CCGCCGACGGCTAAATCCCATTACCGAATCCATTAAATTCATCTGTCTGTTTTCCATTCCCTAATTTTAAACTTTCACATATTTATATGCTACTTTTACCATGGGTTTTTCAAAGCTCTCTTATTATTTGAATTGCTATAAAAGTTAGTCAGTTCAATAATTCATAGCAGATTCGTTTCGATACGATCGCAAGAATCGGCAAACAGTTTCGAAGATGTTCATTTTTTGACCTTTTACCGATTGCACGCATTGACATTGAAAGTTGTCCGGTCGTGAGAACCGGAAAATTCACAAACCGCTCTTAGATATTTCAGGAGATAAGATGAAAAATTCAGTAAGAGTTTTATTTCAGGCCGTCGTCATTATTGTCATTGTTGGGATCATCGGATTTCTTTGGATCGGTCCGCTTTCAAAAGCACAAATAAGGGATAAAAAGATCAACGAAAAGGATTCAATTTTACTCGAGAAAAACGGCAGGCTCGAACCACCGATTTCGGATGGTATCTATACCATAGAAGCAAGCGAGCTGGGTATAGTTTCCGATTCAGACGTTAAGAATATTTCACCGGCCCGTTCACTCGAGGTTGCCGCAGACCTCGGAATAGAATCCGAGCCGAATGGAACGAGCGCGACGGCGAATCCGCTTTCAGGAAATGGCCGAATTAAAGGCAACATTCAGCCCAATGGCGACGTCGATCTCTTTTCATTTTCGGCAACCGCCGGCGACAAAGTCTATTCGGCGGTTATGACTTCTTTCTCTTCAAACGCCAGCAGCGACAGCCAGCTGCGGCTGATAGGAACGGACGGAGTTACTGAAATTGAATTCGACGATGACGATGGCACGTTCGGCGGATTTTCCTCGACAATCGCCGGCGCGACGCTTCCATCATCAGGCATCTATTTTCTGCGAGTGAATCATACTTCACCAACCAATCAGCTTCGACCCTATGAACTTTACTTCCAGCTTCAGAGCGGCACACCGACTGCCGAGATAGAGCCGAATGACTCGCCCGCAACTGCAAATCCGTTGCCAATGAGCGGCTGGGTGAGCGGAGCACGCAATCCGGCCGATGCAACCGAGGTGGATTGGTACAGCATGAACCTGAATACCGGCGACACCGTTTACTTTTCGCTTGATCTCGATCCTGAACGCGACAATGTTCAGTGGAATGGGGGACTTGGCATCGCGCTTTTTGGAGATGCAGGCAATCAAATACTTGTTGCCGATGATTCATCGGTAGGCAGCTCTACAAATCCTCTCTCGGAAGCAACGTTCATGACTGTAAAAACCGCAGGAACCTACTACGCCTTTGTTGATTCATTTACGGCCAGCACCGGTGGCCCGACGGCGACATACACACTAAGCGTCAGCGTAGTACCGGCTGTTAATAGAGGAGTGAATTGCACCACATACACCAGCACCGATGTGCCGAAGGTAATCCCCGCGGCCGGTGGATTGGTAAGCTCGACCATTACCGTGCCAGGTAATCCGAGAATCGCCGATGTTGATTTGATCGTAAATCTCGATCATTTAACGATGCGAGACGTGGATGCCCATCTTCGTTCACCTGCCGGTAACGACAATGGAATATTTACTGACATCGGTGCCTCCGCGACCGGCGGACAGACGATGATGGATACGATTTTTAACGATGAAGCCGGAATTCCCCCTATTTTTTCGGTATTGAAAGGCGCGATTTTAAAACCTGAGCTAACTTATCGACTGGATTGGTTCGACGGCGAAGATGCCGGCGGAGTCTGGTCGCTTGATCTAAGAGATGACACAAACAACCCGGAAGGCGGCAATTTGACCGGTTGGGCGTTACGAATTTGTGAACAGCCTTCTTCACCAACCGGAATACAGACAATTTATTCTGAGAATTTCGAATCTAATAATGGAGGCTTCACACATTCCGGTGTTACGGATGAATGGGAATACGGTCTCCCGAACGTTGTTGCCGACCCAGGTGTCAATCCGGTTGCATCGTTTCAGGATTGTGCTAGTGGTATCAACTGTTGGAAAACCGACCTTGATAACACGTACGACATCAATTCGAACCAGAATTTGGAATCACCGCCGATATTTATACCGCCCGGTTCGACCGGAGTTAACCTTTCATGGGCCATGCGCTACCAGATGGAAAACGCCACCTTCGATCACGCTTGGGTCGAGGTGCTCGAATCGGGAAATCCGGCAAATATTAGACGTGTCTGGGAGTGGACTGGCCCAACTATGACGGATGCCGTTGGCACTCCGGTTGAAAATATCGGAGCATCGGCCGGTTGGGGGACATATTCAGCCGATATTTCGTCGTTTGCAGGTACATCTGTGATCGTTCGTTTCCATCTCGATTCGGATACCTCAGTTAACTTTGGCGGACTCGCGATCGATGACCTCAGGATCACACGTCTTGTAACGGCGGCTCCTTCGCTTGTGGTCGTAAAAGCTCAGGACCAGAATGGGCGGGGCGTTGGAAATGTTCGGGTGATATTGACCGAACAAAACGGAACACCGCATTATGCAATAACAAATTCGTTTGGCTTTGCCCCGTTCGAAGGCATTCTGAGTCAACAGAATGTTACGATCAGCGGCACAAGCAAGCGATATACATTTAGCGACGTAATGATTCCAATAACCGGCGACACCTTTGTTATGTGGAACGGAACGCCTAATTTTTAGGGCCCCCATTTCGTACAAAATGAAGAGGTTGTCTAAAAAGCGGAGAAACTAAAGAAATGTAACCACGAAATCTCACAAAACTACACGAAATTCATTCGTTGTTGACTTTATTTTGTGTTTTTTCGTGTAGTTTAGTGGTTACAGATGAGATAGTATCGAAAGTTGTGGAAGAGGGTAAATAGAAAAAGTAGCGTATCCTTGTTTTTGATCAAAAAAAACAAACAGGCACGAAGCCTGAAGGAGGATACGCTACAGATGAAAGGATATAATGAG
>JBOGOW010000490.1:0-2959 GCA_050748285.1 Pyrinomonadaceae bacterium | reverse complement strand
AACTCAGCTTCCCCGAAAAACTAAAGGAGGTCAAACTACCAGACAATCTCCCTTAAAAAACCGGATTTAAAACCTTTGGCAAACAAGGATGCGAAAATCTATTTCCACAACTTTTGACACGAACTCTCTTGCGAAACGTTCTGACCACTCGCGCCATACACTGCAAAGCTTGCGGAAATATTGATCGTACAGGTATTCGTTTCTTGATTACAATTTGACGTTACCTTTGCCTTCTCACCATTCGGATCTGTAAATCTAAAAGGATTATTCCGTACGTAGACATAAAGATTCCAACTCTGTGGGTCGACAGTCATGGTATCGTTTCGAAAATCATCCGGACTCGAAAACCTGCCGAAAGTGGAGTTGAAATATCTTGCCTCAGCAAAGTCCAAACCTGTCTCGTCATCACGTTCATAGCCGGTAAATTTTTGCCGAATGGAATCTGAACCATAATTTGCTCGCGCGATTTCTTCACCGAAAGGCATGAAATCACGTCTTGAAATTACTACTCCAATCGCATCGGTTGTTATGCGTGGACTGCCTAAATGGTCATTGCTTAAATAACTAATTTTCGCTTGAGAGATTGAAGCAACAACGGTCGAGTATTCGGCAACAAGTTTTCCGGTAACATCGTAGACGAAGATGGTTGTTTCGCCGTTCGGGACTACTTTTTTGATTCGTTTTCCGTCGCCGTCGTAGAAGTAATTTCCGACAACTCCGTTTGCGTTCGATACTTGAACCTGTTTATTTTCGGAGTCGTAGACAAATATCTGATTGTTTGCGTCAACTTTTGTGTTTCCGGCATTGTCGAATTGGTAGCCGACGAGTTTGTTAGTCGTAGGATCGACAGAAGGATTGCAGACGGCGACGGCGCAGCCTGTTGGGATCGTTGTCGTGCGGTTTGCAGTTGTATCGAAGTTTCTGTTTCCATAACGGTCGTACAAAAACGTCTGTTTCCACGATTGAGAGGCCGAGCTGCCGTTCGGCGTCGTATTCTCGGTCGCGTCCTTCAAACGATTAAGGGTATCGTAATTGTAAGTTTGAAGGGCAGTGAAACCGTTGTTGCTGCCGACTGTCGGCACGGTAATCGTCTGGCTCAAAACATTTCCGTTGTTCGCCGTTGTGCCGTAATCGTAGTTCAGCTTGAGCAGGTTTTGCGACGACGCGCTTGCTCCCAGACCTATCTGTGTCGGTTGGAGCCGTGAATTGTATTGCGTGGTTTCAAACTTTCCATTTCCTAATCTAAGGCTTGAGACCGCACCGGCGGCATTATAGACAAAATTATTTGCATAGTTACGGTAAATATCGGAAGAAGTTTTCTGACTTTGCACCTGAGCCAGATCGCCGTTCGCGTCCAAAGTGTTTTTGACCTTTCGTCCGCTTGGATACGTTTCTTCGATCAAGGCACCAGAAAGATTGTAAGCATATCCGGTAGTGTAAGCATTTCCGTCGGTTGTTTGTTTGTGTCCGGTCACGCGACCCATTATATCAAAGGCGGTGTATTCGGTTGTAGAAACGCTCGATGAGACCTTTGTCAGCTTGCCTTTCGCGTTCGGCAGGTTGTCATAAAAATAACTCACCGTTAGCGTAGTATAACCCGATTCGCCCGAATAGATTCTCGTTGTAACGCGATTCAAAGCATCGTTCCTTGGCCTTCTTGTCGCCTTAACTATTTTTCAGCCATCAAAGCTTGGTCGGGAATTTGATTTATTGTACTTACCGTAATTGAAGATGCTAGAACACTGAGGAGTAAATTTGGACTAACAAGGCCGAAGCTTAGTAGAATTCCATCAAGATAATTTTGTTGATTGATAGTAACCCAACCCCAGCCGAACGGCTTTCCAATCAAATCAGCCCATGGCTCAGAATGACTAGCGTCTATACTTGAAAAGGTCTCACAGTTCTCATTATTAATAACTCGAAATATAATAGTGTCATAGTCCACCTCAGCCTCTATTAAAAGCGACACTTGATCAAATTCAAGAAATATCTTGTCTAAACATCCATCTATCCAAGCGTACCGAACATCTCTTAATGGATGCTCTACGAGCTTGTGAAATTCTGACAGAACATTATGCAACTCCTCTGATATTGTGTTCATCATCATAATCTTGGTACCGAAAACTAACCTTAGTATCTTTGACCTAGCCTATTCGCCTCTTTAGCAATTTTAATCGCCGTTTTTGCACCTTCGTTTCCAGCGGCAGCGGCTGTTGCAGCTTCACCCAATGTTTTTCCGGCCCATTCCCCAGCTTTTTGAACGTTGGCACCAGTTCCACCTCTTGATTTAATTACGTCCGCAACTTTCTCTCCCGCTCTACCTGCGAGATTACCTAGCTTTTTCTTTGCGGCAGGAGTAAGCGGAGTACTAACTTTGGCGGCCTCACCAGCGGTCTCGTTCATCATTATTTGCGGAATCGTAGGAGCAAGTGGCAATAGTCGCTCGTGGGTAGCGGCGGCATTTGCAAGCGACCCGATTATGTAGGCGAGGGCGAACAAATCGGCCGGTCCCGGCTGGAATCCGTCGCTGGCCGCAACGGCCACGCCTCCCATTATTATGGTTCCATTTGATTCGGGTTCTATGTTTGGTCCAATTATTGAAAAGCCAGAACGAGCATCAGCATCCGAACTATTCGAATCCGGCCCGTTAGGATTCAGTCGAACTCGCCCTCTATCGGAATTGTACTCATTCTCGGTCCACAACTTATACATGTTTTTGTTGGACATTTTTTCAAATTCATCGTTATCGATCCAAACCGGACGACCGCCCTGATCCGTCCAAATCATTCCAGTTGGATCAATGTAACGAAGCGGATTGTTTATTACGTAACTGTAACGATTCCAACTTTGTGGAATTTCTAGAGTTCGTGTCAAAAGTTGTGGAAATAGATTTTCGCATCCTTGTTTGCCAAAGGTTTTAAATCCGGTTTTTTAAGGGAGATTGTCTGGTAGTTTGACC
>JBOGOW010000489.1:0-2969 GCA_050748285.1 Pyrinomonadaceae bacterium | reverse complement strand
CGAATATCCAGAATCGGCCGGTGCAAAGCCTCCATCGGTCACCGGAAATCCATCCTCGCCGACGCTGAATTCGACGGAATTGGTCGAGATCTCTTCCTCGGTCGGCAAGCCGCTGTCTGCTTCCAGCGTGTAATCGTATTCATCAACATCAACCGCCTCAGCGAGCGAGAATTCGCCGTCGCCATCGGCGTCTTCCATAACGGTTTCGAATTCTCCGTCGCCGTCGGTATCCGCAACGGCAACATCCAGAAGGCCGTCGCCATCCGTATCAACAGCGATCACATCGACCTGCCCGTCACCATCGGTATCCGAAACGCCGGTATCGACCATGCCGTCGCCGTCGGTATCGCCAACAACTGTATCGATATTTCCGTCACCATCGGTATCAGCTGCCGCCGTATCAAGTGTTCCATCGCCATCGGTATCCGCAAATTCGGCAGTTATTTCTGGCGTGCCGTCGTCAAATAATGCATCGACGACGTCTTCGATCAACGTGCCGCTGCCTTGCTCGGTCGTGATCTCAAAATCGGACGCAGTGCCGTCTGGAGCCATTTCGGTAAATGTTACAGTTTCGTTTGCCATAATTTAATCGATCTCCTCGCTTCTAGCTGCTTGATCGGCAGCCTTTTCGCCTGCCGGTTTTGTGTTTTTCTTTAGACGCGTTATCGCGCCGCATTTTGTGTCGGGGCACTTAACGGGCAGTTCGGTCTTGCCCTCAAGAACTTTTCGCGGAATCCGCATTGCCGTTCCGCAGGTCGCGCATTTTACACTCAAGGTCTCGGCTTCCGGCTTCGACGGCGTGGCCGGTTTTGGCGCCGCATGCGCGATCATTTCTTTAATATATTTAGAATAATGTTTTAACTCGGCGCTCTCTGAATATTGTGTAAGCAGCTTTAGCCGCGGCCCGAGATATGGTGTTGAGCTCGTGGTCAATTCCGAAAGCCGAAGCATATCTCCGTCGTCCGTCTTTTGCTGCTCGATCCAGGTTTCGATGTTAAGCTGTCGATACATAAACGAAGATTTCAATGACCATGAAAGCAGCACACGTCGCGCTATATCTTCGCTCCCGACCGTCAATAATCCCGCACGGTCGGCGGTGATCTCGGCCTGACGCGCCCACGCGAGAAGCGGCACTTCAAGTGCGCCGCCGATCAACGCCGTCGGACTCAGGATCGCGTTAAAAATGCCGCCGGCCATAAAGCCTTTTGCCGGCCCTTGCTCACCTAGGAAAAAGCGTATGACCGTTTTCCAAAGCGAATGGCCCGCCTTTGCATGTCCCATTTCGCGGGCGAGCATAAAGAGCATATCAACGCCCTGAAAGTTCCCGGCAAGCGCAGAACCAACGACCACGAAAGAATCCGTTTCGGTGCCAAATGTAAGGCAGTCCCACGGCCGCTCACCGGAAAGATAAACGTCCGGCATATGCGTCATTCCGAGAATTCGGGCCGCACGCACGGCCTGCCCAAAGATCTGCGGCATCTGCTTTTCACCAAGCTGAACGCCATTGAATGAAACCTCGATCCAACGCCTTCCAACCTTCTGCGAAACGGCTTTTGCGGCAGCATTCAAAGGCTTCATCGAGCGAAGTGCGGCCATCGCCTTTGCATCGGCAGCCCAGGCAAACGCGGAATTGTCGATCTGATAACCCGGAACAAGCGGCTTCAGCCAGCGGCATTCTTTGCAGAAAATCGATCTATCCGGAAGGCCTTGCCCAAAGCCGCCGCATGTTCGGCACGTTACCGGTGGAGGTGGAATATATGGTTGATACTGCTGCTGATAATTCGGCGGCGGGATTTGTCCCTGATATTGCAGACCCTGCTGCTGATTCGGGAACGGCTGCGGATTTTGCGCTTGTTGCGGTGCAGACGGCGTTTGCATCGGAGGGGCCGCGTTATTAACCGCCGCGTTCTGCACGATCGCAACCCCGCAATAGATGCAGAATTTCGAACCGTGAACGGGCTGTTCATGTCCGTTTCCGCAAACCGGCATTTTTTGATTTCCGTCAGCCATAGTTCATTAGACGTACAACGTTGCACCACCCATCATCGAGGCTAATACCCACAGCAAATATAAACCACCATGTATCACGGTCGCAGCAATGCCGCCCCATAGGCCAACCATCGCCATCCATTTTCCGTCAGCAGGCGATCGTCCATTTTTTATAGCGTCCAATTCCATCCAGCCGACGATCGCCGCCGGAATGCCCGCGAACGGACCACAGCAAAACAAGGCGACAGCCGCGAGGATCAATGCAATGATCGCCTTCTGCCCCGGCCCGCCTTGCTTCGACACACCGTTCGGCGGCATCGGTGGAGGCGGCGGGCCAAGCGACGCTGCACAATTCAAACAAAACACCGCAGCCGGCGGATTCATCTGATTACATTTCGGACATGCCTTTGTCATAACCACTAATGCGTAATTTTATTTCTGACAGCGATATATAAACCCACAATAAGGTTAGAAATTCCGATTCGCAGTCAACTCGAATTTGATATTATTTGATGACTATAACGCATCGGACAACCAAATGAAAGATTTACAGGACCAATTTGGCAACGCGGTGGTTTTTATTGCATCAAAATCAACTAAATTCGAAATAATGATTTTTTTGCAATTTTCGGACGTTCAGTATTAAACTTTAATAGTTGCTCACTCATCAGTCGAAAGGAGTTTCAAATGTATAGAATCTATAGTGTTTTTTCTAGTATTATTTTCGTCTTCGTTTTAATCATCTGCGGTGTTGCAATCACCCAGGCTCAAAAATTATCTGCCGACGAAATCATTGCCAAACATATTGCGTCGATCGGTTCGCCCGAAGCGATCGCAAAATCAATGGGACGCATGGCGATCGGAAAGAGCGAGTTTGTACGTCGCGCGCCTAGTCAAACCGCCACAGGAAACGCGGTTTTTGCGTCCGATGGCTCCGAGTTTGCGTTTCACATCACATTTAATTTGCGAGAGTATTCGAT
>JBOGOW010000488.1:0-2978 GCA_050748285.1 Pyrinomonadaceae bacterium | reverse complement strand
TCTTGTCAGCGTCGAATTTCGACGACATATCTTGGGCAACAATAATGGAAGCGGCAATCGCCGCTGCAATAAACGAAATTAGAATCTTTTTCATAATTAAAGTAATTGGTCAGATGTCGGATGTTAGACAATTAAAGCAATTCATTACCAGTTGCTCCTATTTTCAAATCCACTGAAGCCAGTACATATCCAAGAGTCCGGTCATTGAACAGAGCCCTTACTTACATGCGGGCTACTGACACAAGTCTATCCCTTTATCAGAGCCATAGCCTCGGCGCGGGTTCGCGGGTCGCGTCGGAAGCCGCCGAGAACCGCCGATGTGATCGTTATCGCTCCCGGCTTTTTGACGCCTCGCAATGTCATGCAGGTATGCTCGGCCTCGATCACGACCATCACGCCGAGCGGTTTTAATCCTTCAAAAAGCGTGTTGGCGATCTCCTGTGTCAAGCGTTCCTGCACCTGCAGCCGACGCGAAAATATTTCTGCGATTCGCGCGAGTTTCGACAGACCGACAATTCGTCCGCCCTTTGGAATATAGGCGATGTGGCATTTGCCTACGAAAGGAGCAAGGTGATGTTCGCAAACCGAGGCGATCGAAATATCTTTTACAAGCACCATCTCATCATGCGAATCGCCGGGAAGCGGGATAAGCTGTTCGAGAGGGTCTTGCCGCAATCCTTCGGTCAATTCCGCATAAAAATCGGCCACACGTTCGGGCGTTTTTTTCAGCCCTTCTCGCTTTGGGTTTTCGCCCATACCCTCGAGCATTAAACGGACGCCTTCTGCGATCTTTTTTCGATCAAATTTGCCAATTTTCGCCATAATAATTTCAATTCGCCACAGCTTTCGTTCGTCCGATCTGCGACAACGCTTCGTCCCTCACTTCGCTAAACGGCACGCGGTGAGTGATGGCCGCAGCACGAACCTGTTCATATTCGGGCATCGCATTTACAACGTGTCCGTTCAATAATCCGACCTTCACATCGATCGGCCCGAACTTCGTATTCACGCTTTCAACTTCGCGGTCAAGCTCAGTTCGAACGATTAACTGTTCGCGGATGCCGAGCGTCGTCGTCTCAGAATAGATCAATTCGAGCAGCGCACCTTTTATATCTTGCGGACACAATATCGACAAAAGAACAGCCGGACGGTTTTTCTTCATTTGTATCGGCGTAAACCAACAATCATTCGCTCCAATTTCTAGTGCACGTTCCATCACAAATCCGAGGATCTGCGGTGAAAGGTCGTCGAGATTTGCTTCGAGCAAGAAGAGTCGTTCGACTTTACCGTTTTTATATATTGACTCAAATGTTGAATTTGATTCCCCGGTTAAAAGCCTCAAAACGTTCGGGAAATCCTGATAGGTTCGGGTGCCTGCACCATAAGAAATTTGTTCAATTACAATCTCAGATAACACACCATAACTATAACACAGTGTTGAGATTATCGCCGCACCAGTAGGCGTTATTAGTTCGCCTTCGATCTTGGTCGAATAGATCGGAATTCCGCGGAGAAGTTCGGCGACTGCGGGCGGCGGCACGGGAAATTTTCCGTGCGCCATTTGTACAAAACCACTTCCAATATGAATTTTCGAACAGACAAAATGCTCGATCCCGAGCATTTCAAAACCGATACACGAACCAACGATGTCGATGACCGCGTCCAACCCGCCAACTTCGTGAAAATGTACTTTTTCAATTCCGATACCGTGAACTTTTGCTTCCGCCTCGGCGAGTTTTCTAAATATCGCGATCGACCAGGTTTTCACTTTTTCTGTAAGCGAAGAGTTTTCAATGATCGAAACAATGTCGCTTAAATGCCGATGCGTTTTTTCATCCGGAACCTTTACATTCAAATGCAGCGATGAAATCCCTGCACGATCGACGGTTTCGATTTCAAATTCAAATTTCGGAATATCGAGTTTCGCAAGTTCCCTCTTCAACTCCGCTTCAACGACGCCGGCGGCAATCAATGCGCCGAGTATCATATTGCCGCTTGCACCGGCGAAACAGTCGAAATATAAAGTCTTCATTCGCTTTTGAGTTTAACGTGTTTTCGACGATTTGAAAAAAACGGATTGACCTTTGCAGCTACCTTCACGCAGACCGTGTAAATACCGTAGTTTCTCAATTTTGATTTTTTCGTGTTGATTCGTGTCATTTCGTGGATCCGCTTAGAATGTAAAGGCAGTGATCCACTAAACGACACGAAAAAACACGAAATGAACGACCGGTATTTGAAGAAAAATCAAAATCGTAAATCGTTCGATTCTGTTGCGATAGTGGACTAATCTTGTGGTGTTCATCTTGTTTTTATACGCCAATTTTTCTGCGTATGGCCAAAGCTCGGCTTGACTCAGTGCGCTCCGTGGGATTTCCTCCGTGTACTCTGTGTTGAAATGTTCCTTAAACACAGAGGACCCAAAGCGAAACCCACAGAGTTCGCGGAGAAAGATCATGGAAACGCCAACACCACAAGATTAGTCCATTACCTTCTGTTGCCTTCGATCAAGCGAACTTTGCCTCGCTGAATAGCGAACCGTATAATCACTGTTTTATCTTGTTTGCGCGGAATTGAAACAGAATGACTATAAACGAAATTCAGACGGCGTTGCGAACTTGCGTTCGCGAAGCCGCAAAAACCAAATTCGGGATTGAATTTGAGCAGATCGTAACTGAGATACCGCCGAAAACGGAACTTGGCGACCTTGCGTTCCCTGCCGCGTTTGAACTTGCAAAACTTATCAAACAATCCACCGGCGAGAAACAGAATCCTCGGGCGATCGCGGAATCATTGAAATCTGAAATTGAGAAGTTTGATTTCGTCGATCACGTCGAGATCGCCGGGCCGGGCTATTTGAATGTTTTTTATAAGCGAGCCGCGTTTCTTCAGCAAAACCTTAAAGCCGATCCGATGCAGCATAAGGAAAAGAACATCGGCACGAACGCTCCGAAAGTTTGTGTGGAACACACATCGGT
>JBOGOW010000487.1:0-2989 GCA_050748285.1 Pyrinomonadaceae bacterium | reverse complement strand
AAATGGGGCTACTCGGTATGCACCTCGAGGCGGTAACTGCGACTGTTGGGACCCGCGAGATATCATTTGAAGAGTTCAACCGACCCGATCAGAGGCTTACCGTCGCCGACCAGCGCCGAGTTAAACAGGTCGCTAAGAACCGGCGAACGCTTCCGGCACGAACTCGCATCTTCGACGATGAAATGAAGGCGGTTCTCGGACGCGTCGGGCGACAAAAGGTCAGTCGCATGATCTACGACGACATTGCTGCTTTCTATCTCGAGGACGGCGATAAGTCGATCGAGGAAGTGGACCGGGACTTTCTCACCTTCGACAACCTGGAGCAATACGACGAGAACGGGATCATCGGGTTGACGATGAGCGGCGGTCAGCGATCCGTCGTTGTGTTCGACCTCGAATGCGAGATCGACGCGTCTTGTCTGCCGCATGACGCGAGGAACTTGGCGGGCGAGATCGGACGGCTCTTTGTCGGCCACGCGATGGGCGGCAACGCTGTCCAGAACGGACGAAGAATGATCGCAGCTGCGGGTTGGGCAAATGGAGCAAATCACCCGTTCACG
Organism: Pyrinomonadaceae bacterium; assembly: GCA_050748285.1. Lineage (GTDB taxonomy): Bacteria > Acidobacteriota > Blastocatellia > Pyrinomonadales > Pyrinomonadaceae > OLB17. The sequence continues at coordinate 2,429 of JBOGOW010000487.1, read as the reverse complement.
GATCATGAGTTCGAGGAATGGCTTTCGCTTTCGCTTGACCGGATATACGAGGCGAAAGCCGTCCGCTCCGTACGCAGACTGTTCACTTTCGGCAAGGGATCGGCCGTCGAACTCGTGTTGGAGCAGGAGGTCAATCCCGACTTTGAGGAAATGCAGTACGTCGCTGCGGTTCTAAGGCTTTTGTGGCGTCGGCAGTATTCGGATTTTCATTTGCGGAGTCTGCGGCATGAGGCTTATCAGGAACTGTACCTTGCTATTCGCGGCACTTCGGATACCGCTGATGTGGCGGAATTGAAGAAGCGGGCCTACGCGGATTTCAAGGAGTGGAACAAGATTTCGCTGAAAGAATTTACCGCTCTCAATACGGTTGCTAAATCCCAGGAAGTACGTCTCAGGGATCGGCTCTCGATCACCGCAAGACAATGGCTTCGAACGGTCGAGAGCGCCTCGGCGAGCCGTCTGCGATTCCTCAAGTTTTCTCTCTACAACGACACTGAGGCGAAGGCACTTACGCGTCAGGAGAAGCAGCGACTTTGGGATGCCGTGCGAAATCGCGAAACGGAGTTGAAGGCGGAGGGCAACATCGATCATACGCGTCATCAGCCGAACGTACACTCGCAGGAGCGTCGATATGTGCAGGTCGTAGTTTCGGCCTAGAAGTTAAATAGCATAGCAGTCGAAAGAAGCGGTGGTCATGTGAGTGAGCGGATCTACAGTTTTCTGTCCGCAGTCAACCGGACCGCCGCTGTCATTTGAAACAAAAATTAACCAAAGGAGTGAAAATTAACCATGTCAGCTAATATCTCAATTCTAGGAAATGCCGGTCGCGATGTAAGTCTGCGTTATTCTGAAAAAGGTACGGCGGTCGCAAGTTTTCCGATCGCCTCTAATTCATTCAAGAGCAGTCCCGAGGGCCGCGTACAGGTCACGCACTGGTTCGACGTGACGGCATTCGGGAAGACAGCGGAAACACTCGCCGCACACGTAAAGAAGGGCACGTATCTGCTGGTACACGGAAGGCTTTCGTTCAATCCGTGGAGCACGGACAAGGGCGATCCTCGGTCTGGAGCAGAAGTCGCGCTGTTTTCGTTTGAGTTTGTCGGAGGAAACCGAACGGGCGGACATGAATCGGACGGAACAAGCACCGAGAATTCTGAGCCTGCCACGCCGGATTACACAGGTCCAGTGAATGGCGGATCACAGATAACCGAACCGTTCGTCGATCAGTTCTAACTCAATTCGGTTAGCAAGCGTTTGACGCTTTTGGGGGCATCGGGTATCTCGGTGCCCTTTTCGTTTTGCAAGTAACGAGAGGATACGCAGATGACCGCATTGAAGCTTATAAAACAGAACGATTCGGTCGAGGCGGCAGAAACATACGCACCCCTCGTGTCGATATACGCAGACGCATCATGTCTTCGCAACGGTTCGCCGCAGGCGGCCGCGGGTTGTGGAGCCGTGATCATTGACAATAACCGTAGGGAGTTGAAACTTGTCGCGAAATATCTTGGCCCCCTAACCAATCAGCAGGCCGAGATACTCGCATGTGCAAAAGCTCTCGACGAGCTTCGCCGTCCCTGCCGGGTTGAGATTCTCTCGGATTCGAGATACGTGATCGATACGATGATCGGACGAAACCGGATGAAAACCAATCGCCCGTTGTGGACCCAACTCATCGAGCAAAGCTACGGGCATCATATCACCTGGCGGTGGGTGAAAGGACACGATGGAGTAATGTTTCAGGAGGCCGCCGACAGACTTGCTCGTGCTGCTTCGACGTTCGGGACTGATCTGTTACTCGATGATCTGGACTTCCTAACCAAGCACCTTTCCAATGAGAGCAATCAGTCGAATATTCGGTCGTTTGAGATCGAGCTTAACAAGATGATGAGTCGTTATCATGTGTCTGGTAGCGTAACAATTCCGGTTTCCGGATTCAATGGAATAACAGCTTTTCCGTCGGCATTTTCGAACTGATCCATAGGGCTACGCAGTTCGTTTGAGCCAGGATTTGAAAGCGGCGTCACGGTCGAACAGCATGTTTAGGGCATATTCGATGACGTCGTCGTTTGTGATCTCGGTGTCTAACTGGCGGCCGGCAAACTCAAGATATTGCTTCAGTTTCTGATCCGTTCCGTCGAGGATTTTGGCGTTAAGCCTTACGTGGTTGAGACGGTTTATCCGAAGCATTGGACGCCCAGAAGATCCAGTTGCGGTTGAAGAGTTTTCGACGGCTGTTGTCATAGGTTTTTGATCGACTCCTTGAGGTTTTCGTTTGTGCTTCAAAGGTTAATCAATCGCCGTGCCAGTGAATTTTATTGATTAAGGAGGTGTGAAAACGGGCCGCTTTTGGTGAATAAATAAGCCGCAGGAAGGGGTCGCATAAAAAATGTAACGAACTCTCGCTTACCTGTATGACAGGATAGACC
>JBOGOW010000486.1:0-3000 GCA_050748285.1 Pyrinomonadaceae bacterium | reverse complement strand
GTATTATAGACAGCTCTATTATAGACAGCTCATTGTTTCTCTTCGCCATGAGCGGCAAAAGGGAGTAGTGGAGCATCTGTTGAGATTTTGAATAGCATTTCTCTTTTCTTCGGAGCCTTGCAAGAAAATGGCGAAGGATGCTGTTGTAACTTTCTACGGTATAAGTTTCTGCTTTTGAGCAGATATACCTTTCGGCGGACAGAAACTCTTCATAAGCTTTCCAGTAATCCGTCATAATAGTGCTTTGGCCGGATCGGTCTTTTATGGTTTCCCAGAGTTTTATTCCTGTTTCTGTCCCCCTTGTACCAAGTACGAAGTGGATGTATCTTTTGCCAAGTCTATCAACAGCAATCCATATCCAGCAGTAGTTTTTTTTGACTGGATATAGGTATGCATCTCGTCCATTTCGATTATCTTCGCAGCATCTTCCTTTCGTATCTTTTCCACCTGCTCACCGAAAGACTTTATCCATTTCATCACGGCTACGTTGCTTACTTTCAATATTCGCCCGATGCTTCTGAAACCAAACCCCTCAAGATACATCTGTAATGCCAGCCGCTTTATCTCCGGCGGCTTGCCCTTATACTCAACCGTATGCCGATACCCGCACACCTTACACAAATGCCTTTGTTTGCCTTTTGCCTTCCCGTCTTTTACTATCCTCTCAGATTTGCATTTCGGACATTTCATAACGTCCAATCTTACTATATCTATACTTGGTTAGCAAGCCTCGATTTTACGCAACTTCCGCTACGTGTTTCGTCAGCCGAGATTTATAGCGAGCTGCGGTGTTTTTGTGGATAAGCCCTTTATTTACTGCCTTATCGATCACGGAAACCGTCGGGTTCAAAAGCTCTGTACTCAATTTTTTGTCGGATGCCGAAACCGCGACGCGCAGTTTCTTGATCTGCGTACGCAGTTTGCTCCGGTTGCTGCGGTTGATCTCGTTTCGCTTTGCGTTCTGTCGAACGCGTTTTTCTGCCGATTTATGATTTGCCATTAAATACTCTCAAACGTTGAAAACCTGTTCCTGAAAACAAACGTCAGATTTTACAAGTTGAGCCGCGAAACGTCAAGCTGTGAACTACCCTCAGCCTTTAGCACCAGTTCGTGCATCGCAGCGACGATGAGTACGAAAATCGGCGGGAAAAGCAGCATGTCCAGCGTCAGCGAAGGTGAAAATAGATACGGCGTCGTAAATGATTTTACCTCGAGGCTAAAGCCAATGCCCAAACCTACAGCGAAGCATATTGCGATGCCGCCGACCAACATAGCGGTAAGGGCGTAACGTGAATATTGACGCGTCGGCAGTTCGGTCTCGTCAAGGATCGTATCGTGAAGCCGGTCGTCGTCATAGGTATATTTGTCGAACGCCGCGCGAACACGGCCAATGATATGAATAATCCCGACGATGAAAAACGAGACGATCATTATCCGGCCAAATATACCGACATAGTCCGAGAGAAAAAAATTCGGCCGAACAATCCCGACCGTCATCGCCGAAACACAAAGTGCGACGATCGGAAATAGAAACTTCTGCAGTGCCTGCGATTCGCTGCGTTCTTCCGCGATCATGCGATCGATGATCTCGTTATAGCGATGCTCGTAGATCATCTGCCGCCAACGCTGCGCATGTGTATTCGTCGAGGCAAACAACGAATCTCCGTTCCCGTTCAATTTCTCGGCGGTCGCCAGCCGCATGTCGAACGCCGAACGCTGCTTCGGATTTCCGAGCACTTCGTAGGCTTCGGCGATTGCGGCAAATGCGATCGCGGTTTGTTCGGAGCCGTTATTTTTATCAGGATGAAGTCTGCGTGCAAGCCGCCGATAGGCCGATTTGATCTCGGCCTTAGAAGCTTTTGGTGAAACCTTCAGCGTTTCGTAATAGTTCACCATTCGCAAAAAAGGGAAAGCAGGATGAATAGGCATTTCAGTGGAGGAAATGCCTCGCAACAACGACAGAATTATAACACAGGATTGTTATGTCAAAGATTATTTTCAATTTTCGATCCCGTCGATCTGTAAGCTGATCGGGTCGGCGCCGCTCGCTTTAATCGCGTCTATCATCTTCACGACGCTGCCATAATCGAGCGTAGGCGGTGCTTTTATAAAGACCGTCCGTTCGCGGTTGCCGTTGAGATCGCGTTGTTCGAAAACTTCATGCAGCCTCGACGTCATCGCTAACATATCATCAATGGTTGCGACCGACGCCTCCCGATTTAGCATAATTGTGCCATCGGTTTCGTATATAACGACGAGCGTGTTTGGATTTTCACGGATTGGTTTGTCGCTTTTCGGCTCGCTTGGAATGCGAGCGTCGATGTCGCTTGGCTTCGTCGGCGTAACGACCATGAAAATTATCAGCAAGACAAGGAGTACGTCGATAAGCGGTGTAACGTTGATTGTGGGTCGGTTCATTTTTCACCTCCAGAGATTTCTGAAGGTTTAGACAACGGCTGCGATTATTTGTTCCCGAGCGCGGCAAAAAGAGCCTTTGCCTTTGTCATCGATTCCTCGTATTCCGCCGCCGGATCGCTGTCGATAGTAATGCCGCCGCCGACGTTAAAAACGGCTTTACGTCCGCGAATAACCATCGTGCGTATCGCAACGCTTAGATCGAATCCGGGGTCTAAACCCGCGAATCCGGACTCGGGAATATAATAACCGATGGCGCCCATCGAGAGCCCTCGCGGCGAAGTTTCAAGTTCATCGATGATCTCCATTGTCCGAATTTTCGGGGCGCCCGTTATTGAGCCGGATGGAAAAAGTGCTCGAAGCACGTCTATAAATTTCGTGTCGGTTTGAACCTCGCCGACGATCGTCGAAACAAGATGAAAAAGAGTCGGATGTTCTTCGATCTCACAAAGTTTTTCGACCGCGACGCTGCCGTATTCGCATACGCGGCCAAGATCATTTCGCAAAAGATCGACGATCATAGTATTTTCCGCGCGATCTTTTTCGCTCGCCGCAAGTTCGAACCGAAGACGGTCGTCCTCGGCT
>JBOGOW010000485.1:0-3005 GCA_050748285.1 Pyrinomonadaceae bacterium | reverse complement strand
TTACGATTCGATATGTCGTGCATCATCTACAACGTCTGCCGGGCCTCTTTCCTGTTAAAACGTCAGGCTTCTTTACTGAAACCGCAAATCACATAGGAGAACCGCGCCCAAACATTAAAAAATAACCAAAAAATGCAAAATTAACGCAAATGACAACCCCAAAACCATTAAAATGATGCTCGAAAAAACAAAAACCCAACTCCGATTTTCAAAAAATCCCGAAAATGAATTCAGAGAGAAATAAAACCGCGTTTTTCAAAGCTCTCTATATCAACTTTAAGCACGATAGAATACGCAATAGCATGAATGGAAATCTTTCTGACAAGGGTTTTATCCCGCTCGATTTTCCTGAGCTTGAACGTCATGAACAGCTCAGGAGGGCGCAGGACTTCTTTGATATATTAAAGCGCCGTCGAACCGTGCGAGAATATTCCGACGAAGACGTGCCGATCGAATTGATCGAGAAAGCCATTGCAACAGCCGGCACTGCGCCTTCGGGTGCGAACATGCAGCCGTGGCGGTTTGTGGTTGTAAAAGATGCGGAAGTAAAACGCAAAATACGCGAGGCTGCGGAAAAAGAGGAATACGAGAGCTATCACAACCGAATGAGCGAGAAATGGCTGCGACGTTTGGCTCCGCTTGGTACCGATGAACACAAGCCGTTTCTTGAGATTGCTCCGTATCTGATCGTAGTTTTTCGCATCACTACCGTTACTGAAGACGGCGAGACCGAGCCGACATATTATTCGCAGGAATCCGTCGGCATCGCCGTCGGAATGCTGCTCGCCGCATTGCACAACATGGGTTTGGCGACCTTGACCCACACGCCTTCGCCAATGAAGTTCTTACAGGAAATCCTCGGCCGTCCCAAAAACGAAGTGCCGTTCGTATTGATCCCCGTCGGCTATCCCGCTACGGACGCAAAAGTGCCTGACATTAAACGCAAACCGCTCAAAGAAATTATGGAAGTAGTTTAAGAGACGAAATCTGCCATCGAAACGGCGATGTCAGAGAATGCGGCGAGAATTTTCTTGTCGGAAGTGACTAAATTTACACCGAGTTGTTCGGCAACAGCGACGAACTCGCAATCGTATGCTGTACAGCCGGATTTGTATGCTAGTTCGATTACACCAAGAGACGAAATATCGTATTCATTCCCAGATAGCTGCGATTCAGCCTTTGTCATAATTAGCTTTGCATCCCCGAAGAGCGTGACACCTCGACGAACGTATAACATAAGGAGGTTTCTCATTTCCGACCGCCACAGAATCGGTGCCACCCATTCCGAATCGCTTTTGCGCACTTGCTCCGCTAACTGCGTCCTGTCGCCGTCAATGAGTAGATAAGCGATTACGTTTGTGTCAACGACGATCATGGACGCCCTTCGTTTTTGGCCGTTTCTAGAATTTCATCTGTTAGCCAAAGACCTTTGGTTTTTTCCCGCAATTTCCGTATTTCTTTTAGCTCCGCTCCAACATCTCCAAGGCTTGTATTTCGCAACTGCTCAAGCTGCACGATCGCTTCGCTATTAATACTCCGACGATTTTGCTTGGCTTTTATGGTAAGGGCAGCGTAGATTTCGTCAGGCAAATTTTTGATTGTTAATGTAGCCATGGTTTCATTTCGGATTCAAAACGCATCCACAAAAAAGATACCGCACTTTTTCTAAATTATCAACGATTATGCCGAAGAAAGAGGTTTGTCTAGAACCTATCGATACCCGGTCTTAAATTTGTTTACAGCGGCGATAGTTTCGGTGAGCGAAAGTGGAATATTCTTGCGTAAATTTTTAAGGATGCCGGGAACATCTTTATTCGCCGTGATAAGAAGATCGATTTCTTCCGGCGTAAAGTAGTTTCTTTTCTTTTCGTTGATATTGTTGCTTGGGATATTTTTGTAAAGCCACTCGCGAAATTCCTTTAAACCAAGTCCATAGCCCTTTTCGATTGCCGTCAAGTCAGCACGTCGCTCGAATTTTGCGAGTGATTTACCGCCAAGCAAGCCGATCATGCGAAAGGCTTTGAAACCGCCGTTCCGCCGATAAAAATCGGCGTGAGCGAGTTCGTGCGCAAGAATCGCCTTTATCGCTGCGTCCGATGGCCCCGATTGAAATACGTCTGGATTTACGTCCATTACGACCCCTATCTTTCGAAAAGTAAGCAGCCGTGAAAAAGAAAATCTGGTCTTGAAAAAAACCGAATCACTTTTGAAAAGCCCGATCTTGAAATCTTGACCGCACAGCTCCGGGAATGATTCGTTTACGATCTCATTGACGAATTGTGAAATCATTTTGATCTCAGCTTCAGCGCGGCCCTCAGGAGCAGGCTTGCAGCCAGTGGTCTGTGCCTGTAAAGACATGGCTGCCGCAATGCCAAAGACAGTGACATGGATCGAAAGTAAAAGGAATCGAAAACGGCTATGAAACATCACAAGCCGGTTAGCTGCCAACTCTTTCCAATTGAGCGATGAAATTTTGCGGGTCGAAAGTAACATTCAGTCGCTTTACTATTATGCCTTCGCCATTAATAAGCCAAAGAGTCGGAAAACCCGATGCAGAATAACGCTCGAGAAATTGCTGACCTTCGTCTGACTCGTATTCGATGCGGGAAAAAATGTACCGGTCGTTGATCGCCCGCCGAACCTCGGGTTTGGAGAAAACTTCATTGTCGAGTGTCCTGCAGGTTGAGCACCAGATCGCCGAAACGTCAACCAGCACCAGCTTGTCCTCACTTTTCGCACGAACAAGAGCATCGTTAAACGACGTGCTCACCAGACCAGTGCGCTCAACCGCTTGTCGGCCAAAATAGCTTTGCACCTCGACGTTTACAAAATACACTCCAAGCGCTATTGCAACAAAGAAGAGCAGCTTTCCGATCGTTCCAGAAAATAGAAGCTTGAGATTCATTCCATTCATTCAGTTGCCTCGATGGAGCGCAGCAAACTGAGCGGATTTCGCAGATAAATCACCATTACGAGCAAAACCACCAAAACGAGCGGAACCGGAG
>JBOGOW010000484.1:0-3013 GCA_050748285.1 Pyrinomonadaceae bacterium | reverse complement strand
CGGCAAAGTGATCATCGTCAGGAGATCGGCATTCTTTTTTTTCAAATGAAAATAAACCGAACCCTGAGCGAGCGGATAGCCGCCAAGTATTGCACCAGCGACATACCAGAGTTTGTTTATCGTCGGCGTGTTCCCGAATAGGGTTATCAGCGATTCGAAAAATGTTCCGAGTCCGTAAGTAAAAACGCCTGCAGCCCACCAAAACAAATGCCGACCGCCTTTTCGTAGATAATGATTCGCAATCCGGTATAGAAAGAAAGCCGAAAAAACGGTGGTCAGTATCGGCAGATAGTGAACCAACTGCAATGTCTGAAAATAATTCTGCACAAAAATATTAGAAAGTAATTTGGGATATTTTGAGCGATTGCGGCGTCCGGTTATTTTATTTCCCAGGTCGTCCCGATGGTAAACGACCGCCCGCGAGCTGGTGCAAAAACGAATTGTTCGCTAAACGCGCGGTCGGCGATATTCGATATGCCTAGGTTTACGTTAAAGTTGAAACGCTCGCGGCGAAAGTAGTAACCGCCGCTGACATTGTGGGTAACAAAGCCGGCTTCGGGGCCGCCGTTTCCGCCTTGATTTACGGGCAATAGAAATGAAGGCGACAATCGTGTCTGCTCACCGACGATCCGCGCGTAGTAATCGAAAAAGTAAGATTTGCCGTAATTATTCCAACGGAATCCGACATTCGCCCTGACCGGACTGATGAAATTCAGCGGTAAATGCAACGCGATATCGTCGCCGCGAAGATAGCTGAAATTTCCGTTCGGCGTCAGGTAGCCGAGGCTGATCTTTATCGGCACTTCAAACTCCGCTTCGAATCCCTGAATTCTCGTGCGTTCGATATTCCGAGTTTGAAATACCCGAACCGGTGCCGGGCCGGGCGGCGAAGTTACGATAAAACAGTTGTCGGCATCATAAACCGTGCCGAGGCGAACGATAAAGATCGGGCATCCGCGGCTGTCATCCGCCGGAACCGTGGCAAGCAGATCTTTGTAAGTGTTATTGAAATAAGTGATCGACCCCGCAAACCGCGAAGTTCGTATTTTTAGGCTCGTGTCGAAATTTATTCCGGTCTCAGGCCGCAAAGACGAATTGCCGACAATAAAACCGCCGACCGAACCCGCATCCGTAAAGAACAACTCGAAAATATTCGGCGTTCGAAATGAGCGTCCGACACGAGCCGAAAGATTGACGCTGCTCGTCAGCCTGTAAACCGCGCCGAGATCGCCGGTTGCGACCGTGTTGGAAACTTTAAGGCCGGAGGCAAGCCCGCCGATCCCAAGATCGCGTATCTGATCCGGGCGAAGCGTCGGCAGATCAAAGCCGGTCGTCGGCTCTGAGTTTGTTTTAAAATTATCGATCCTGATGCCGCCGATAATTTTTAAACGCTTTGACAATGCAAATTCGTTTTGGGCGAACGCCGCGATGTTTGAAAGCGTCGCGTTGGGAACGCTTTTCGTATTACTCGTCGTGCGATTTGCAGATGTCGGCGTCGATGCCGTGATTATCGTCCGCCGGTCGCTATTTTTGTCGCGGAAAAAGCTAACTCCGGCGACCAGGTTATTCCTGCTGCCGAGCTTCCAATCGCTTTGAACATCGAAACCGTAAGTCGCCGTGTCGGTGATCGTCTCGCTTGTCTGAAACAGGCCGGGAAAAAACGGAGGAGCCGGCGGCACCGTTAGAATATTTGTAAAATTACGAAGCTGTGTCTGGTAAAATGTGCTGACTGAAACACGCTGCAAATATCCTGACGCGGACGCCCAATCGTAACGTGCACTTGCCTTGTCGCGGTTTGTAAAAGGGAAGAAGCCGTTAAAAATTCCAACAAGTCCGGCGGAACCTATATTCGCTCCGCGGCGGCGGTCGTAATTCACCTTTAGCGAATTCGTATCGTTCAAAAAGAATCTCAGCGTCGCGGACGAATTACCCGCGTGCGACTGCGAATTAAGCACCTCGCCCGAATCGGTGATCCCGATGCTCTGGGACCGAAGATCTTGAAGGAAATTATCGCTCGGTTTTCCGGTAGAATAATTCCCGAAACGTTCCAACGATTGACTCAGGCGAAATGCAAAGAATTTTCCCGAACCGTTTAGCGCAAGATTGCCGCGGCGGCCGTTTTCATTCGAGCTGTAAAACGTGTCGAGCACGGCGCCGAAGCGGAATCCGTTTTCGCGTCGCTGCGGCGTTTCCCGCGTAATTATATTTATCGTGCCGCCGAGCGCGTCCGTGCCGTAAAGCACCGATCCGCTGCCGCGAACGACCTCGACGGTTTCGATCTGCGAGGTTTCGATCAGGCCGGTTTCGACGCCCGATTGACCGGTCGATGTGCGGCTGTTATTCAACCGCTCACCGTCAACCAATATCAAAACGCGGTTGCTGTCGAGTCCGCGAATACGTGGTCGCACCTGAAACGCGCCTTCGTTCACCGTCGATGTTCCGGGCAGCGTGCGAAAAATATCGCCGATCGTATTCACCGCTTTTCGTTCGATATCTTCGCGGGTTACGACGCTCACCGGAACAGCCGTTTCGTCGGTCGAGATCTGCGTTCTGGTCGCGGTGACCGTCAAACTTTCCTTGATCGGCTGCGGCGATAATGTGAATAAAATTTCTTTATTGTCAGGCGGGACCGACAGCGTTAGTTTTTCAAAACCCGGTGAAGATACGACGATCTCGTATTCGTCCTGACCGGGATTAGCAAACAAAAAGCGTCCATCGGAATCGCTGGTCGTAGTGCGTTCGATCTTCGTCCGCAAATTTCGCAAGATAACCGTCGCCCCGGCAACACCGTGTTTCGCGGCGTCTTCAACGCGGCCATTGATCGAATTTGTTTGTGAGTTACCGACTAACTGAAATAGAAAAAAAGATATTAGTAAAAGAAAAACATATTTACAGCGCATAGTTTCGTAATACGACCGAATCGCAAATTATTCCCCATGATTGAAATGTTCATATATTGTGAAAGCCGCATCCGTCATTTCGAATTTATTCGGTCAAATCAATTGTGCCACTC
>JBOGOW010000483.1:0-3035 GCA_050748285.1 Pyrinomonadaceae bacterium | reverse complement strand
GTGCGGTGTATCTTTCGCGGAGCCCGTCAAGGATCGCGTGAGTGGTTTCGTGTGCAACGACGTCGTACGAAAGGCAGGTGAAGATCGGCGTGCGTTTTCCCGTCCCGGGAACAAAGAAATAACCGAAAGCGAGTGCTTGATCTTCTTCCGAATAGAACGCATTCGCATCGGCAAACGCGTGCGTGGCAACGTAAAGCTGATGCCCGCTGAAACCCCAACTCATCCGTCGCCCAAGCGCGAATTCGAAGCGGGCGAGTGTCCGCATTATGATCGCGTACACGTTCTGGGCGTGAAATGCGGGCTCGTCCAGTAGGTCATTGGCTCGGCCCCGATTGACGGTGTCCTTGAAAGGATCGATGTAACATCCATCGACCGGTTTCTCATACCGCACTGGCGAATAGAGAGTGTCGGTCGACGAATCGTAATCGACTACATGTACGCGATACCCGCAAGGTCCAGGCGACAGCTCTTCGGCGGGAATATCCAACTCCGTCGTTAGGACCTGCCCCTTAGGCGTCAACACGCTTGGATCCTGCGCTATAACAGTAAGTTTCCTCGTCCTAGGTAAAGGTGCTTCTCTCATTGTTTTACTCGCGTGGCAAGCGTGATCTTCAACCGCCCGTTTCTTAGTGCTAAATCAACCCAAAACTGTTTCATTAAATGGATGATCAATAGTTTTTCTGCAACAAAAACAAAGCCGCTCGGCCAGAACCTTTGCGCCTAGATCGGGCCCGAAGTCAGGATGTCTTTTGCATAAACGTCCCAGAGTTTGCCCATAAATAGTCTGCCAAAACGGGACATTGCCGAGGTTCGGTCGGACAGTGTCGGGCCTTCGGAACGGAAGGTGGTCAGCTGTTTCAGAAAATCAAAGAAATAGATATGAATTTTGCCCGATGCGTAGTGAAGGTCGTTGAACTTCTGTGTTTCGTCGCGGGCTGATCGCTCTTCTACGGATGAAATATGCCCGCGTAAAATGGTTGTATAAAGCGTGGTCGTGTCAGCCCAGATGTCAAAACCCGGATCGTCTTTGACTTCCTTAAATCCGCTTAACGTGAACGGCTGACCGGACACGTCTTTGAAAAACAATCGGTACAACATCGTCTTTTGAGACGAATCCTTTTCATCGACAAACAGATTAAACCAGCCTTTTTCAACCGGCAGCCGTCCGCCCATATGTTCGCATTCGATATATCCGTCGAGAGCAGTGGTGTCGTGCTCCGGCCGCGTTACAAACCGATTGACGCCGTCAACTGTGATCGTCAGATGGAACATTATCGATGTGCCTTTTTGTCTACCGCTTGAAAAACCTAATTCGTAGTCCGTCTCGCCAACATCGATAAAACCCTTCATCTCTTCCGTAAACCAAACCTTCGTTTGTGCTTCGTGCACGTGGGTAGGATATTCTGCCTCAGTCGTGTTCAGCGGGATACCATTTTCGGCGCACCACTCCCGACCACGTTTTACTCCTAGGTTTACAGCCTCCGTCATGCGGTCTTTGCTGAAATCGATCAGGTAGTGCAGCGGAACATCGGCTTTGAGTTCTTTTATTTCAATGTGCCTGCCGAATTCGCTTTTTGCGCCTGCTGCCAACGCCTGATTGTTTCGTTCGATTCGTTTCAGGATCGCCCGGTAGTTACAAACAGCGACGGTTTCGATGATCTGAAAGTAGGTCGCAACGAAGCCGGAATGCCATTCGTCTTTATCGCTAACCGTCCAGACGATCCATAATTCGTCTGCGCCGCGACGGATAGCTTCTTCAATGTTTGCATCCGTTTGATAAACGGCGTCGATGTAGGTTTGGCCGTTTATACGCTGCGGCGGAAACCACATCGGAAGTGAGACGCACGCAGCGAGCAGATCTTCCGTCATCGCTGCCGGTTCGATTACTTCGAGCTCCTTTTTGCTAAAGTTTGTAACATTGAACGTCGCATCGATAGTGCTTGACCGGATCTTGTCCCAATCATATCCCCAGCCGGTGAAAACATGTTTTCGATACGCATCCAGGGTAAACATCGATTCCGCGTAAAGAAGTTTGGGAAATTCAGCGTAGTTAAAACTAATGCCCGCTCTCGGATTTGTATTTCGCCAATTGTCGGCTATTTGCGTACCCGATAGACCTTGGCACATCATTGCAAGGTTAAAGACCCCGCCTGAGGCCGCATCTACATGGTCAAAATGCAAACCCGCTTCGTCGAGCCAGACCTGCAGCACGCCAGCCTGAAAAGCAACCTTTATCCCGCCGCCGGCAAGTATGAGTGATCGTCGTTTTGTGTTTTCGTTCATGGCAATTGTGGTTTCCTTGTCGCGACTATATGGTCCGCCGCACGGTCGGCGATCGCAGCGATGGTGAGGGAAGGGTTTGGCCCGACGGCGGATGGCATTACGGAACCGTCCGCGATAAAAAGCCCGGGGTGACCAAACACCTCGCAATTAACATCGACAACGCCTTCTTTTGCTGAGTTCGCCATTGCGGACCCGCCCAATGGGTGGGCGGTGATAACCTGATGGAAATTAAACCGGTACGAAGGATTGTCCTGGTACTCCGCGTTTAGAGCCTTTGCGATCGCCTTGCCCGCCCGGCGCACACGATCGAAATACTCTTTCGACTGATCGATGTCCCAGGTGCAATCCAACAAGCCGTCACGAAGCCTCAGCTCACCCGAAGCGATGTCCCGTCCCATTGAAAGGATCGGCATTGTACTCATTGAAGCCTCGGCATCGCCGATGATGTCGGCGATCTCCGCACCCAAGTCCGCATCGTTTGCAAATCCAAGCTGATATTTCGCGAGCTGTTTCAGAAACCAAACGGAGCGGCTCAAGAAACCCGGAAGGCCCGAGATCTCGGCAAGCCAACTCATTAGGTAAGGTTGGCCGCCGTCCTCGACATAAAACCCTCGCCCCGTTTCGCCATTACCATCTAAAGCATCACCGAAACGGATGGCGCTCGTGATGACGGGGCCGAAACTCGGGTCTAGCCTCCGGGGCGCCGACCTGCCGTTCCGTTTCTCCATGCTTTTCGAAATAAACGACAACAG
>JBOGOW010000482.1:0-3043 GCA_050748285.1 Pyrinomonadaceae bacterium | reverse complement strand
ATTCCAGAGTGATACAAGACAATGAAAATGTTGGAAGGAGCACACTCAATCTCAGATTACCGACAGCCTGCCGAGCGAAGATGAGGGTAGCGGCGAGGACGCAGCCGGTCTGGAAGGTCGTGACTTCCGGTCAAGTGAACTCCGACCTAACGAAAATGTCTCCTTGAACATAGGAGCCTTTTTTTACCTGAAAAGTTTTCGACAAGACATGAAACTTATACTGTTAAGAAACTTTTTCGCTAAAAGGCGGCTCTCTATGATTGAAAAGAAATAATTGGCTTGGCGGATGAAAGAAATAGGGAAATTAGTTACAAAAGTGCAGGCCGGAGACGCCGAGTCTTTTAATTTGCTGGTCAAGGATTTTCAGGATATGGCGGTCGGATATGCCTATTCCATTCTCAATGATTTTCACCTGGCCGAAGATGCGGCGCAGGAGGCCTTTATTTCTGCTTTCCGCGAAATCAATAAACTGCGTGAGCCGGAAGCGTTTGCCGGATGGTTTCGGCGTATTGTCTTTACGCAGTGCACTCGTCTGATCCGTGTCAAAAGTATTCCGATAGTTTCTCTTGAAACGCTCGAGGTCGTTTCGAATGAGTTCGATGCGGAGGCAAAGCTGGAGCAAAAGGAATTAAGAACAGCTGTGATGAATGCCGTCAAACTACTTCCCGAACACGAACGCTCGGCAATATTGCTTTTCTTTATCAGCGGCTATAACTTGCGTGAGATCTCCGATTTTCTTTCCATTCCATTAAGCACGCTAAAAAGCCGCCTGCATAAAGCCAAATCACACCTGAGGGTTACATTTATGGAAGCTCTGAAAGAAGATCTGCGAGACAAACGTCCGTCGGCTAAGAATGAATTTGTCGATAATGTTCGAAGACTACTTTTTCAAGCGGCGGAAGGGGATGCTAAAGGCATCGCAAGATCTCTTGAAACCGACTCGTCATTGGTAAACAAAACAGGTCAACATCCTTTCTGGGGCGGAGAACCCCAAGCGTTGCATGTTGCTGCGGAATGGGGACGACGAGACGCAGTCGAACTTCTGTTACAAAAAGGAGCAGACCCAAATGGGGCAAATGTAAAATATGACGGGTGGTCACCTTTACATCTGGCGATTCATCAAGATCATGCACCGGCAGGGCACGCGGAGATTGTCAGAATACTAATTGATTACGGGGCAAGGATTGATATCTGGGCTGCGGCGGCAATGGGCAATGAAGAAGTCGTTGAAGGAATATTGATGTCTGAACCCGAATTGATTCACGCCAGAGGACCGAATGAGGCTTCGCCGCTGCATTTTGCGGCCACGGTGGAAATTGTCGAGTTACTCTTGGAGAAAGGAGCTGACGCCAAAGCCTTGGATAAGTACGGAAAGACTCCGGCCCGGACAATTCAAAGCTATGGAGATCGACGGAAAAAAGCTGCGATGTATTTGCTCGACAGAACCGGTGAATGGGACATTTTCGCCGCCTGTGCGGTCGGTGACATCAGACGAGCAGAAGGGTTCATTAACCAGAATCCCAGCTTGCTAGTCGAATCTGGTCCGAACGGTGAGACACCGCTGAATATAGCCGCGAATCACGGTCAGAATGAGATCGTGAACCTGCTTCTCCGATCTGGAGCCGATGTCAACGTCAAAGCTAAGAGCGGTTGTTATCCACTTCATTTAGCAGCGCGAAACGGGCATCTCGAAGTTGCTAAGACCTTAATTAAGAATCAAGCCGATTTGGGCGTTCTTGACGACTATCACCAGGGAACACCGAGGGATTGGGCGGAGTTTCAAGGACAAACCGAAATGGCTGGATTTCTCAAAAAGCAAATGAAATCAAGATAGAAGGGGAAATGGCCGGCGACGGCAGTCGATAAAACACGCCTTTCAAGATTCACGTCCGTTGAATAAAACAAGCGGCTGACGGAAGGTGTAATGGAAAGTCCGCAATACAATACTACCGTTAGCGAAACAATCAGTCATCCCTCGACGAATATATTAGCTTCCTCGGTCCTACAGAACATTTTTGGCCGAAATGGGTTGGCTCAAGATGACGAACCATCAGCGTCGCCGTTCGTCTCGAATGTTCCAAGTGTTTCTGAACAATCACCCCCCTTCGAAGAAGTTAAGCCATTCGAGATCACATCATCCGTTCAAAGTATTCCACCTTCGGATTTCGTTCGGGATGTTCTTAACCGTGTCGATGCGAGAAAGGAGCGGGCCGCCACAGAGCTTGGGATTGGTATCAATGAAGTCGAGTCACTGCCGTTCGATCTATCGACTCTTGAGAGCGAAGGGATCTTCATGAATATCGACTGCCAGGGCTTCGGCACTCTCGTCCGGCAGCTTGAATGGAAGACTCTCGGCGTCAAGCTACCTGCCAGCGCGCTCCGACGAGCGGAAGACGTGTGGTCGCTCGTCTATCCAACCCGTCAGCACGGCTCTCGGGGCGCATTGACCGCCTCGCCGAAATCAGCGCCCGCGTGACGGTGGCTTGGGCATTCGGGAATAGGTGCGTTCCTGGTGACTCAGCGAGTCCGGAAAGGTGCCGCCTCCCCGAAACTGCAGATCGGTGCCCTCGCCAGGTTCGAGCTCGATCCACACCGCGTCCGGCCTGCCGAGAGGCTCGGGCATGGCGCGCAGCGGGCCGTAGGCGAAGAGCAGTGAGTCATCGTTCGCGCGGATCTCGATGCGACCCCACTCGGGGTTGTCATACACGCCCGCGTAGGCGGACCAGGGCCGAGCGAGCGCGAACCGCATGTTCCTCCGGCTCGCGTGATCGGCGACGACATCACGAACCGCGACATCGTAGCGCGCGCGGGCGCCGTCGAGCGCAGCCTCGAACCGTGGGCCAGCGTCCGCATGGCCAGCCACACGGTCGTACACGAAGTTCGCGATCGCGTTCACCAGTGGAAGGCCGACGGTGCTGTCATTGGTGAATCCGGCGACACCGATCGCCTGGTCGGGCAGGTACGAGATGTGCGCTCGGGCCCCGGAGTAACCACCGAAGTGATGCAGCATGCGCTCGTCGCGATACGGCCCGATGTACCAGCC
>JBOGOW010000481.1:0-3053 GCA_050748285.1 Pyrinomonadaceae bacterium | reverse complement strand
CCGTTCCTGTATCCGTAAACATTTCGGATGGTCGTTACTTTTTGATCGTTAATATAAAGATCGACGCTTCCGTCCTTATCGCGAACTTCAAGAATATTTTCCTGAGTTCCATCGTTGATCGCCTTCGAATCGGTCCATTTTACGACAACGGGCTCATCCTGCGGCACATGCCGGACGATGCGATAGCGTTTTTTCTTTGAATCGATCAGGAACGCATAGCCTTGCTCAAGCGGCGTCGGGTTGCTGTGAAAAACAAGGCCGTAACCCATTTTCGTATCGGCATTGTCGATATTTCGAACGGTCAGCCGTGTGTTTGCGTCGTCGGTCGAGTATTCATCCTGCGCGACCAATACATAATAATAGCCCTTTTTCTTCGCACCCATTATGAGTTCATCGCCCGTAAACTCGGTGTTTCCATAAAGCGAATTCGTCTGCACCCAACCTGAAAGATCAATGGATTCAAGCTTTGTTCTGCCGTCCGAAACCGGCGCAGTGCCAGGTGAAGGAGAGGCATTTCCCGGAAATCGATTATTGCTATTATTGGTTGAAGAAACGACATTCGAGTTATTCGTATCGGCATTGTAAATTGCAAATCCGATAAACCCTACAATGCCGCCGCCACACAGAAGCAGTCCCAAGCCAAGCAGGCCGACGACCCACAGCCACGTCTTCGACGACTTCGGTTTTGGCTGCATCGAATACTGCTGCTGCTGATCCCAACTGGTTTTTATCGTTGGCGGCTGCTGCACCGATCCGGTATTCGGATTCGTACGCGGCGGCGACTGCATCATCACGGTTGGCGGCGCCTCCGTTGGTGCCATCGTCAAGATCGAACCGTCTTCGAGACAAAAATTCAATCCGTCATCCTGGTATGTTTTGCGACAGGTCGGGCAAATCTTCATTCGTTGATCCTCAAGCTGTGGGAGGTTTTATCAAAAGTTCAAGTCATTATAAACATTTTGTGCCGGAAAGGATAATAACGAATTTGGGGAAAGAATGTTCGCTCGTCAAACCATCGTCCGTCCGCAGCGGCCGCAAAATTTTATATGCGGCGGATAAGCGCCGCCGCATTGCCGACAGATTCGTTCGGCTTGCGCGGGCAGTGTTTGATGTGTTCTTGACGTAAAGTCGGCGGACTGCGTGATCGGCGATGAAATACCGGCAGGCATGTTTAGACCGCAGCGGCCGCAAAAATTTGAGATTGGCGGCAAAGGCGTCGAGCATCGCGGACAAGGAAGCGAGTCCGGTGCTCCTCCGGGGCTGACCATTACGAAGGTTCCGCCGCCGCATCGGCCGCAAAATTTCACGCCATCGGCAAATCGCGCATTGCAGGTCGTGCAGGCGACGATTCCGGGCATAACGCTGGAATGCACGCCGCCGCTGCTGCTTCCCTGCGACGGCGAGGGCTGGCTCGCCGTGCCCTTCATTTCACGAAGCTGCGCCTGTATGACCTGTTCGTTCGAGCCTGCGCGGATCTCGATCACGCGTTCGTCGTCTCGTTCACCCAATTTCGAAACGCGCAAGATATGCTGGCCCGCAGGAACATCAGTCAAAACAACGCGGCCCGAACGCCCGATGCTTCCCTTTCGTTCGTCATTGACATAGACCTCGGCGCCGACAGGCGCCATTACGACGAGACGCGACATCCCGGCGCGTTTTGATTCGTCGATGTCTTCAGCGGCCTCTTCGAGTTCCTCGATCCATTGGGCGACGGAGTTGTGTCGATCGGCGGCCTCGATCTCGAGCGATTTCATTATCACGCGCTCGACGTCCGACGGAACATCTGTCCGTAAAGTACTGAGCGGTGGTGGTTTATGCATAATTTTCTGCATAACCAGCTGCATCATATCACCGGAAAATGGAGTCTTGCCTCCGAGCATTAAATACGCGATTGTGCTCATCGCATAGACATCCGCTCGGACATCCACGCCGACTTCGGGCTGCATCTGTTCGGGAGACATAAATTCGGGCGTGCCGATAATGCCGCGGGACGAGGGCGTTGCCTGCGAGCTGAAATCCGTTACCGTTTGGTTTACGATCTTTGCAAGTCCGAAGTCGCCGACCTTGATAAAACCCTCGCCTTTGCCTTTTTGCATTATGAAAATATTTGCGGGTTTTAGGTCGCGGTGGAGAATGCCGATCTCGTGTGCGGCATCGACGCCGTCGGCTATCTGCCGCAGCAATCTAACTGCGCGTTTTACGGGCAAAGTTCCCTCGCGGCGGAGCAGCCGATGGAGCGTTTCACCTTCGACGTATTCCATTACGAGATAGAAAACGCCGTCGTCGGATTCGCCGTAATCAGTAACGCTGACGGTGTTCGGATGCTGTATCGACGCGGCGGCCTGTGCCTCGCGCTCAAAGCGAGCGATGGCCTCGCCCTCTTGCAAATTGTCGCTGCTGAGAATGTCCTGCCGGACGGTTTTGACGGCGACTTTTCGCGCGGCAAACTTGTTATCATTCGCCAAATAAACCTGTCCCATCGCACCGCGGCCGATTCGTTTAGACAGCAGATACCGTTCAGCAAGCAGCTGCGTGCCGGGCAATGACAGCTTCGTTCCGGCTTCATCAACCGGACAAACCGAAACCTCGTCCGGGTAACAAGCCTCACATTTAGGACATTCTTTCATCTTCGGACGGAGCGCTCCGCAGTTTTATTCAAATGGAACGCGGACATCCCTTGTCCGCAATCCAAACCTATTCTTTTCCGGCCGCAAACGCGAGTGTAAAATGCAGAAGCCCACTCGTTAGCAAGGGCGATACACGC
The DNA here is from genome assembly GCA_050748285.1 of Pyrinomonadaceae bacterium. Classification (GTDB taxonomy): domain Bacteria; phylum Acidobacteriota; class Blastocatellia; order Pyrinomonadales; family Pyrinomonadaceae; genus OLB17. The sequence goes on along the minus strand of JBOGOW010000481.1, from coordinate 289 downwards.
ATCTCCGTGTAAAATAGCCGGGCCGCAAACGCGAGTGTAAACGAGCGTGCAAAACAAGTCCACCTGATCCAATTTTATACACCTTCCGCGATTGTCGCCACCCGGCCTGCATTCATTGAACGCATTCCGGAGGCGAATTTGCGTTGTGCTGAAACAATGGCAACTTGCGATTTGTAAGTTTGATTTAATGATGTTTTGAAAAATGACTTCTTGGAAACTCTTTTGTAAGTCATTGATTTTATTAGAGCTCAATAGTTTCATCCCGGCATACGCCCGTCCCGGACGGGCT
>JBOGOW010000480.1:0-3075 GCA_050748285.1 Pyrinomonadaceae bacterium | reverse complement strand
CAGCCATCGTGAATAAAGTGGCACTCGTTAGAAACAATAGAAAGGATTTTGAGTGGATTGATTCCCTGGTGCTGGTTGATCCATTTGGCATTACATGAAAACAATTTTGATCTTACTTTTTCTCTTTCTTTTTGTCGCCACGGAGCCGTTTGGACAGGTTGTTCCTATTCGCATCCTCGAAATTCCGAAACCCGAATTGCCTAAAGACTATGGAATCCTTGACGCACAGGGAACGATACGCTTGAAAGTGCAATGTCTTGCCGAAGGGCGTGTCGGCCTCGTTACGCCGATTACCCGACTGACCGCAAATCTTACCGAATTGGCAATTGAAGCCGCAAAGAAGATCAGGTTTGAGTCGGAAAAGATCGGTGGAAGCCCTGTTGATCGATCAATTACTCTTCAATACTCGTACGGGTGGAACTACGGCGGCTGGAAAATTCAAAACAGCGCGAACATCAATGTAGTTAAAACTGCGAAAGCGAATTTTGACGAGCAAACCGAAGCGATCATTCAAAAAGCTGTTCAGAATCTCGGCGGTGAGAAGTATCTGAAAGTTTACTCACAGGTGGCGAAAGGGAAATTCAGCATTATCAAAGAGGGCGTGAATATTTCGTTTCAATCTTTTGTTGATGTGATCGTATTTCCGGACAAGGAGCGGACTGAGTTCAAACAGGCCGGTGTAAAGACCGTGCAGACAAATACCGGCGAGACGGGATGGGTTTTTGACGGCGATCAGGAATTGATAAAGGTACAGACCGAAAAGCAGATCGCAAATTTCAAACGCGGCCAGCGGACGAGCCTGGATTATCTTCTTCGGGGATATTGGAAGGGCGACGCGGAATTAACATACCTCGGTCGTCGATCCGGAACGCTCGGCAAGCGAAACGACGTTTTAAAACTTACTTACAAAGACGATTTCGCGGTCGAATTTGAATTTACAGCCGACGAGGGAATACCGGTAAAAGCGATCTATAAACAAACGAATGCCGACGGCGAAACGATCACCGAAGAAGACCGCTATGCCCAATTCATCGAAACCCAAGGCGTCAAGGCGCCATACATCGTTGACCGCTTTACCAATGACAAGCACGCCTCACGCATCAACTTCGAGACCATCGAATACAACAAAAGCATTCCGGACTCGATCTTCGCAAAGCCATCAGACATCAAAGCCTTAAAGAAAGACCTGAGGCTGTAACCCGAATAGTGAAAAGTGAATAGTGAATAACGAATAATTGCAGCACATTATACGCTTTTCACTATCCGTTTTTCGTTATTCCGAAAATGCCTTCATCGTCCGCAGTCTAAGGCGATGCAGTGAAATCGACATCGGTTAGATTATCGAACACGCTGATCACGCGCGTCGGGTCGGCGAATTGATAGCGTTTGCTCCTGACGTTCAGGATATAGGTTTCACCCGCCTCCACATTTTCAAATCGGTAATAGCCAAACGTGCTTGTAAGCGCCGACCGTGCATTGCCGTTCGAATCCTCGAGCAAGACAATGGCTTTCGAAATACCACGACCCGCCGCGGTGTTTACTCGACCGCTCACCGAAACACTAGCAGCGGTCGGCCCGAGCTGCGCAATCGCGAATGGCGAGAGCGATGTAAGTCCCGTCGTGCAGAGATTTGGGAAGATGTTGGCTGCTGCCGTTACATTCACCCAATTGCCGGCTTCAAAGTGCATGACACGCAAATTAGCAAACTGTGTTGTCGTAAACGCCGGCAAGTTGAAGCAAACGCTTGCATTGCCGGTGAAAACGGAAGTCGTTGCCATATCGTATGCCAACCCCGTATGAGTTCCGAAGGGTAAAGCTGGAAACAGAATTGTAGCGAGAGGAATCTGCTGTGTTGTTCCGGCTGTGGTTACGGTCGGAAATGTGATCGTCGCATCGCCGATAGTTGTGTTGACAACCTCGGGCGACTGGAGCGTTGGGCGCTCCCTTGCATAGAACGTTTTGCGTTCGAACCCGGTCGCCAACGCTTCCGGTTCTGACAATGCGGCAAAGCCCACCGGCGTACTTGCGGTTTTTAGTTTTCCGGCGACTCCGGCGTTGAAGATCGATTGGACTTCACCGCTTGAAAGAATTCGGTTGTAAAGTGTTATTTCGTCAAGCAGTCCGTTAAATTCGTTGAAGCTGTTGCCTCCAGATTCAAGGTTTCCAATTCTGACGGCCTGAGCGTTGATAGCGGAAAAGTTGGTGAGCGTCGCGTCATCCAGGGAAGCCGACAAAACCCCGTTTACATAAACTTTAATGCCGACCCCGACTTCCCAAACTCCGATAACGTGAGTCCAAGAGTTAAGCGGCGCAGCTCCGGAATCGGTGAATCTGACCCTGACTATTCCGGTGCTATCGCGCCCCCCAACAGCGACCGTTCCGTCATTAAAAACAGAGACGCCGAAACGGGTAAACCCGGAAGTGCCGATATCTTCATAAAAGACACTCCCATTACCGTCGCCGTGAGAGCCTTGCGGATTGACCCAGGCCTCGATCGTTCCGCCGGGCTGATTTGTAAAAAAACCGTTCGACGTAATCCCCACATTGTCGTCAACACCATCGAAACGAAAACCTTGCCCGACTTTGCCAATCGCCAAGCCCGCACCGTTTTGCAGTGTGCCGTTGTTGTTATTCCCTGAAATGTCGTTCGCATTGCCATCACCCGAAAACCAAGCGACCTGACCGGATGGCGCAACCGTCGCCGTCGGTTTGCATTTTCCGGCTGTTCCGGCGGCGTGAATGGCGACGATTTCGGATTCGGAAAGAGAGCGGTTGTAAAGCGAAAGTTCATCAATCCCCCCATGCCAGGCAAGCGATGTATCTACTGCATTTCTGCCGATTACGATTGGATCTGTTACAGCATCGATCGCTCCGGTCTCCGCCCTAATCGCTACTAAGACACCGTTCCGATAGATTCTCATCGTCGCTCCGTCGTAGGTGGCGGCAACATGTTGCCAAAAGCCAATCGTCAATTGGTTACCCACAAATGTTGTGAGAGTCCTGAAAACGCCGCCGATCGATATTACGAAGCTCAGGCTGTTCGGGGCAGAGCTCGGAGCCCCCGCAGTCTCAAAC
>JBOGOW010000479.1:0-3092 GCA_050748285.1 Pyrinomonadaceae bacterium | reverse complement strand
ACTATATTCTTCGGTTTTGAAACGATAGCGGACGAGGCAAACTTTCAAGAAGCAACAAGGAAACTTTCGGAAGCCATCGACTCGTTCGATCCCGAAGAGATTTATACGCTTCACCCGATCCTTGATCGTCATTCGTCGCATCGGGCCGCCGGGCAAATCACCCTCGACGCGTGCAAAAACAGAGACGTTTCGATTTGGGCGTATGAAGTGTGGGGTTTGTTCGCGGAGTGGGACAGGTTCGAAGACATTTCGGATCACATCGAAACAAAGCTGACGGCGATCAACGAGCACCGGTCGCAGGTTGCTGCGATACCATATACCGAGGGCGTCGCGGGTCTGAATCGCTGGCGGGCCATTTTCGCGGATCCACACCAGGCCACGGTGCCGTGCGCGTATGCAGAAGTATTCGTTAAATTAAGATAGCGAACCTATGCTCATCATTATCAAGCCAACTCAGGAACAAGCGAACATACAGGCCGCACGCATCGTTGCAAATCAGATACGAAAGAAACCTCGGTCGGTGCTCGGACTCGCTACCGGCAAATCACCGCTTGGTTTATACAATGAATTGATCCGAATGCATCGAGAAGACGGTCTCGATTTTTCCGAAGTGACTACGTTCAACCTTGATGAGTACGTCGGAATCGAACGCGATCATCCGCATAGCTTTTATCGGCAAATTCATACAAATTTTCTGGATAATATCAATATCAAATCCGACAATGTTCACATTCCCGATGGCAACGCGGCCAATATCGAAAAGACCTGCAACGATTATGAAAACGCGATCCGCGAAGCTGGTGAAATCGACATTCAGATACTTGGTATAGGAAGAACCGGACACATCGGTTTTAACGAACCGACATCGAGCCTTGCATCGCGGACGCGGCTAAAGACGCTTTCGGATGAAACAATTCGTGACAATAGCAAGTTAGGCAACGACATTCCGCAGGTTGCAATTACGATGGGGATCGGAAGCATTTTGGAGGCAAAGCGAATGCTTTTGCTGGCGTTTGGAAGCTCGAAAACGGATGCGGTTGTAAAAGCGATCGAAGGCCCGGTTACTTCATCGGTAAGCGCATCGGCGTTGCAGATGCACGCTGATGTAACCGTATTTTTGGATGATGACGCAGCCGCAGGTCTTGCCCATCGCGCTTACTATCATCGCGTCGTCGAGCAAACCGCGAAGTACGCCCCCGAACGCCTCGGACTTATATGAGCGACAGTTTAAATGGGAGCATTTTGGGCGTTGAGGGCGGCGGTTCGAAGACCGGTTGGGTGCTGTTGCGGCAGGACGAGAAAGGCAGCACCATCATTGACCAGGGACAATTGCCGGCGGCAAATTTCATTCTGATAGCCGAAGACGACCTTCGAGAACTGCTTGCACAACTACCGTCGAAAATCGATCACGCCGGCATTTTTCTGGCTGGATGCAAAACCGAGTCCGACCGCGAGAGATTGCAGAAGATCTGTGAAGACATCTGGCCTGATACGAAAATTGTCGTCGGAAGCGACCGCCAATCGGGCTTTGCAGCGGCTTTTGGCGACGAAGACGGCATTGCTGTGATCGCCGGCAGTGGTTCAGCCGTTAGCGGGCGGAAAGGCGCAAAGATTGAAAACGCCGGTGGCGGCGGCCACATTCTCGGCGACGGCGGCGGTGGTTACACATTGGCTATCGAAGCGCTGAGACAGGTTTTGCGGACTTATGACCTCGCCCATACAATAACCCGGTCTGCTCAGGAGATACTTCGGGCGTTGATGTTAAATCGCATGGAAGACCTTATTGAGTGGACTCAACACGCAGACAAAAGGAGCGTGGCCGCTCTCTCGCCTGTTGTCTTCACCGCAGCCGAGCTTGGCAGCGTTGAGATGATGTCGGTCTTGAAGTCCGGTGCCGAATCGCTAGCGAAATACACGGCGTCGGTGGCAAAATGGCTCGAATACGAAAAACCAGACGTGCGTCTTCAAGGCGGTATCTTCCTCAATCAACGACTATATGTCGATCTCTATCGTGAAGCATTGGGTCAATTGATCGAAACGTCTTCGATCGACCCATGCGACACGCCCGGAGCGATCGGTTCTGCACATCTCGCCGCTGCGGGATCGTCGCCGATCAGTGTTAAAGCGGTCTATATTTTACAGGACGCAGGTGGAATCGAAGAACTCGGCAGAGCCTCGACCGAGCAGGTAAATCCGCGATCCGAAAACATCAATGACTTGGATACAAAGCAGCTTGTCGATCTGTTTGTAAACGAAGAGAAATACGTTGGTGAAGCTCTTGCCGCGCAAGCAAAGCAGATCGCGGCGGCTGTTGATGTGATCGCTTCGGCATTCAAAAATGGTGGCCGGCTCTTTTACGTTGGCGCCGGGACGAGCGGTCGCCTGGGCGCGCTCGACGCAAGCGAGATTCCACCTACGTTTGGCGAACCTCCGCATCGTGTCCAGGCGATCATGGCGGGCGGTGTCGTAGCCTTGCATTCGAGCGTAGAAGGAGCGGAAGACAATGAAGAACAAGGCGAGATGTCAGTGCTAGAACGCGGTGTAACGAGTGGCGATGTCGTTTGCGGCATCACGGCAAGTGGGCGAACGCCGTTTGTTATCGCCGCTTTGAGTAAAGCGAAAAGCATCGGTGCAAAGACGATCTTGCTAAGCTGCAACCCAAACCGTGCGAATTCGATCGCCTTTGATGTGGAGATCGATCTGCCGACCGGGCCAGAACTGATAACCGGTTCCACACGTCTTAAAGCCGGAACCGCTACAAAGGTCGTGCTGAATATGCTTACGACCGGCGCATTCATCAAGCTCGGAAAAACAAAAGGAAACTCGATGGTCAATATGCGGCCGTCGAACGAAAAACTTCGCCACCGAGCCATCATGATAGTAAGTCGATCGAAGGGCATTTCGCAGATCGAAGCTGAGAAGTTATTGATCGCCTCTAATTGGAATGTAAGCGCAGTGATAAATGCTTAGAAGCATTAAGGTTAAGAAAGATCGAACCCGCATTTGTCTGACAATTGAAATCAGGTTATTGTTTAGACACTGACCGAAGATCAAGCCACAATTCAAGTAAATTCACAGGAGTAATCTATGCC
>JBOGOW010000478.1:0-3092 GCA_050748285.1 Pyrinomonadaceae bacterium | reverse complement strand
GATTTACGACAGACACGACCTACAACGAAGCGGGAATGGTTACGGCAGATGATAAATTCCGCGACATGGCGTTTTCATACGATGCGAATGGTCGAATGGTAAAGGCCACGCGGTCGGAAACTCCCGATGCTTGGACGGTTTATGATGCTCTTGGAAATCGGGTTGCGGCGAAGGTTGATGATGTCTGGAGATTCTCGATTTACGACGCTTTTGGCAAGTTGGTCGCAGAGTACGGCCAGGCCGATGAGGGTGTCGGCGGTGTTAGTTATTTGCAACAAGATTGGCAGGGTTCGGTGCGTACAGTCTCGAATTCAAATGGCTTCGTAATCTCAAGAACGGATCACACGGCTTTCGGCGAATCGATTCCCTCTGGTGTCGGGTTAAGAACTTCCGCGCAAGGCTATTGGGGAACCGTTGCGACCAGACAAGGTTACGGATTGACCGAACGCGACGAAGCCACAGGTCTCGACCACACCTGGTTCCGCAAAAACGAAGCCTCCGCCGGCCGCTGGACATCGCCTGATCCGTATAAGGGATCGATGGATTTGGGCGACCCACAATCTTTTAATCGATATTCTTACGTAGTGAATCAGCCGACGAATTTCGTCGATCCGTCGGGACTCTTTTGCGTCACTGTTTCACGTTCTTACTGGAAATGGGATTCGAACTCCGAAATATGGGATGAGAACGGACCGACGGGTGAATTTGGGGAATATGTTCTTCAAATTGACATCACGGTAACGTGTTATTTTGACGATTTTGACCCCAATCCGTTTCCGATTTGGATACCATTTATCGATCTTAATGAAATCCCAGGAGGTGGCGGCGGTAGCGGAAATAGAGTTGGCGAACGACGGGAAGTAAATGAAAATCAATGTGAAGGTATTCGGGATCTTTTAGCTGAAGAAGCTAGACTAAGTACGATAGACGCGGCATCTCGGTACTCCGTAACATTTGGTTCTCAACCGCGACAGAGTCTGGATAATCGTGCCTTTGGTGATTTGCCAGATGGAAAGGGTGGCCGCATCGATCAGGACTGGTGGATGGATTTAGTTTTGCATGGTCAACGGGACATTGGGGGGGTTTCAAGTGGCGGCAGCCTCTTGACAAACAGCGCATATATCGGAGGCAAGCTATTATGGGGTATTGCTGCAACCATTAGGGGCCTTTCTCAAACATATCCAATGCCGTATTCCGATCCGGGGGAACGGGCGGCAATTGGAAACGTCGTCACCGGAAAGAGGTTTGCGGATGTCTTTACTTCACAGTGGCTTGAGAAATACTGTAGTTAATAAGGAGCAAGCGATGGGAATGAGCGTAACGCGAGCAATTCTTACTACAATGCTGGCATTGATTGTAGGTGCTAACACCTGTCGAAACATTGATAACCGATTGGATCGTAGTCAATTGATCGAATTTACGAAGTCAGTAAGAGACGCTCAGGTTCAGTATTATGCTCGATTCAGACGATACGGTTCGTTTGAGGAACTGGCTCAAGAGGATCTCATATCGTCGGACTCTGGGAAGCTCGCTGAAATCGGATACGTTTTTTATCTAGAGAACAAGCGTGAACAATACTTTTTTCGCGCGGAACCGATTTGGAAAAGCGAGCCGAGTCAATATCCGAGTCGCGAACGCTTCACCTTATACGTAGATGCCTCTGGTATAATCCGCGCAAGTTTTGATCCGATGAAACCGGCTGATTCGACTAGCGACCCAATTTCTCCCAAGTAGCGGGAGCGTTTACGTTCTTCGTTCGAATACAACAATTTGAAATAGTCTAATAAAATAGGACAAAAAACTCTCTATATTGGAGAGTATGAAAGATACGATCGATTTTCGCGGGAATGTGACGAAGGTGACGGCGTTTTCGGATGCGGCTTTGACGACGGATGCGAATGCGTCGGTTTCGACGTTGAAGTATGATATTACGGGGAATGTGGTTGAGTCGGCGTCGAGCTGCTGTGAGTTGAGGGAGACGGAGTATGCGGTCGGGAATTATTATGCTTGGCCGGTTTCGGAGACGCGGAACGGCGGCGGGCTTGAGATGACGACGAGTGCGACGTATGACTTTAATACCGGTGCGATAAAAACGGCGACGGATGAGAATGGCGAGACGACGAGTGTTGTGTATAATGCGGCGAATATGCGTGTCGAGCGGGTTGACAGCCCGAACGGGGCGTTTAGCGAGACGGAGTATAACGATTCGACGTATCCGTATCATGTAAAGCAGACGGTGAGTCTTGATGCGACGCGCAATGTTTCAAGTTGGAGTTTCTCAAACGGGCGCGGGCAGGGGTTTATGAGCCGGAGCCAGACGAGCGACGGGTATCTTTCTAGCGATGTCGAGTTTGACGCGCTTGGAAGGGCGGTTCGGAGTTATAATCCTTATACGGTCAGCGGGCTGACGACGGCACGGCCTTCGACGGGGATTGCGTTTACGGAGGTTACAGAACGCGATGGTTTGGGCAGAACGCTTGAAACTACTTTGCCGGATTCGACAATTGTAACTGCCTCGTATAACGGTTTGGTTGCAACGGTGACGGATCAGGCGGGAAAAATGCGTCGCCAGATAGCGGATGCGCTTGGTAGAATAGTTCGTGTGGATGAGCCAAATTCAAGCGGTGCGTTGGGCGATGTCGGGTCGCCGAATCAGCCGACGTTTTATGAGTATGACGGCAACGATAATCTGGCGAAGGTTATCCAATCTGACGGGACTGTGACGCAGGAAAGGTTGTTCAAATACGATTCGCTTTCGCGCCTTACGCATGAACGGCAGGTCGAGGCGACGGCTACTTTGGATAATGCCGGAGTGAAACAGACAAGCGGAGGTTTGTGGACTGGTGTTTATAGATACAACACGGACAGTTTATTGGTCGAGGGTTTCGATGCCAGAGGCGTGAAGACGGCATTCGCATATGACGGCCTGAATCGTATTTTGAGCGTGGTTTATACTGGTGAAACGGGCTATCAAACTCCGACTGTGAATTATACTTATGACGAGACGGAATCAGGCTTTTACAATTTCGGACGGCTGACAAAGGTAAAGACGGCGGCGAATGCAACCTATGGAACGCCCGAAACGATCCACA
>JBOGOW010000477.1:0-3109 GCA_050748285.1 Pyrinomonadaceae bacterium | reverse complement strand
TTGCAGCCATCCCAAGCTCGGTCGTGCAAACCGGTGTGAAATCTTTCGGATGCGAGAAAAGCACACCCCAATCGTCGCCAAGCCATTCGTGAAAGTTTATAGTTCCAACCGTTGTTTCCGCCGAAAAATCCGGCGCGTCGTCGCCTAATCTGATAGCCATTGTTCTGCCTCCTAAATCAATATAGTGTGATTATATCAAACAAATTCCAATACCGATAGATACTAACGGGTCTCGGGCGTGTTGATTGCATCGGCCGAGTCACCTTCGAGTCGAATTCTCAGCAGCTCGATCCGCTTTTCGTCGCCTTTCAGAACTTCGAACTCGATCCCAAAAGCAGATAGTTTTTCGCCCGTTTTTGGCACATAACCTGCCTCGCTTGTTACCAGTCCCGCGATCGTCGTAAATTCATCGTCTTCGAGCTTTAACCCAAGACGGCGTTCGATCTTGTCGATCTCGGTCGAACCGAGAACATCAAGATAGCCTTCGCCGTGATCGACGATCTCGATTATCTCTTCGTCCTCGATATCTTCATCTTCGATCTCGCCGACGATCTCTTCGAGAATGTCTTCGACCGTCACTATTCCCGCAACGCCGCCATATTCGTCGATGACGACTGCGAATTGGACGTGTTCGTTCTGCATATCGCGAAGCAAATCGGCGGCGGGTTTTGACTCGGGGACAAAATATGCGTCGCGCAAAAGTCGATTTATCGGCTCGCTGTCTTTTTCCTCAGCCCATGCGTGCAAAAGATCGCGAACGTAAAGAATGCCCTCGATGTTGTCGATGCTGTCGCGATAAACCGGAAGCCTGGAATATTTTTCTACAATGATCTTGTCGCGGGCTTGTCTGACAGTCGAATCGCTTGAAATGCCGCGGATCTCGGTTCGCGGCGTCATGATTTCGCCGGTTCGGGTTTCAGTAAATTCAAACATCGATTCGATCATCTCACGTTCGTCTTCTTCGAAAATCCCTTCGGCTTCGCCTACTTCCATCAACGCCAGAAGATCATCGCCTGTGTCTGAGTCATCTTCATTGAATAGCTCCGGCGACATAGTCTGATCGATTTTTTGAACTTCTTTTGTGCGGAAAAATCCCGAGATCGGTTTAGTAAGCAGACTTGAAATCGAATAGAGCGGCCTTACGATGGGCAAGAGGAACAGCAGACTCTTTTCGGGACGATTTCGCACGATCAGGCGCGGTATGATCTGGCGAAATACTACAGTTATTAAAACCCCGATCGCCAAAGCGTAGAAAAGAATAAGCAATCGATCATTGATCAGATTTAGAACGATCGATGTAACAAGAACCGTGAATGCGATCAGCAGAAACTGAATGGTCGATGATAGAGCAAATCTAAATCGAGGCCGGTCGTCGAGAATCTTGCGGAGGAGAAAAGTGGAGCGCTCGTTTAGGGTTTCGTCTGATTCAGATGAGAGCCTGCGCAGACTCAGATCGGAAAGATGAGCAAACGAAAGATCTACTGTTGCGAGAATAACAAGTGCGATCAATATCACCGCACCAAGAGATAATTCAATTTCCATGGCCTGCGTTCAATGAATCTTAATTGGGGCGATAAACGATTGCAAATCAAAAAAAGGATCGAAACGCGCCCCAATTTACAAATAACGGACATATGCCTTACACCGAGAAATTACGATCAATGCTCGGCATTGCGCCACATACGGCCATCGTTCGCAATTAGTTCGTCAGCTTCATTGGGTCCCCATGAGCCGGAAGCGTAGTTAGGAAATCCGCGCGGTGCGATTGCAGACCAAAGGTTCAAGACCGGATCGACGACCGACCAGCCGGCTTCGACCATGTCCGCACGTTGAAAGAGCGTCGCGTCGCCGGTCATGCAATCGAAAAGAAGGCGCTCATAGCCCGTCGTTACCTGTTCGCCAAAATGATCGACGTAATTAAAATCCATATCGACGGGACCAAGTTTGACGACAGGTCCCGGAATTTTTGCACCGAAATGCAGGGTTATTCCTTCGTCCGGCTGTATATGAATTTCGATATAATTCGAACGCAAACGATCCACAGCAGTATCGCGAAACAGCACAAACGGCGCTTTTTTGAACTGAATGATAATGCTCGAATGCTTTGCCCTTAGCCGCTTACCGGTTCGCACATAAAACGGGACGTCGGCCCAACGCCAATTGTCGATCGAGAGTTTCAGAGCCGCATAAGTTTCGGTCGAAGACTCGGCTTTGACATTTGGCTCGTCGCGATAGGCCGCAAAAGCGGCTCCTTCAAGCGAATGGCTGATGCCATCACTCTTACCGGCGCCGTATTGCCCGCGAACAGCGGAATGCAGAGCGTCTTTGTCCGAAAATTCCTGGATCGCGTGCAGTATTTTGACCTGTTCGTCGCGAACCGAATCGGCGTCAAACGAGATCGGCGGCTCCATTGCGGTAAGCGTGAGCAGCTGAAAAATATGATTTGGGATCATATCCCGCAGGGCGCCGGCATTGTCGTAATATCCGCCGCGCTGCTCAACGCCGAGCGTTTCCGCAACGGTGATCTGAACATGGTCGATAAAGTTTCGATTCCATATCGGTTCAAAAATGCTGTTCGCAAATCGAAATACCAAAATATTCTGCACCGTCTCTTTGCCGAGATAGTGATCGATGCGGTAAATCTGGCGTTCCTTTATGATCTTCAGTAGATCGGAATTCAATTTCTTCGCCGATGCCAGATCGCGTCCAAATGGTTTTTCGAATATGAATCGCCGCCAATTGCCGTCTTCCTCATTGCCGAGCCCGTTTTTGACTATTTTTTGCGTAACGTTTGCAAATAAGCCGGGCGGAATCGCCATATAGTAAAAGAAATTTTCGGGAATATTATTCGACGAACAAACCTCATTCAGCATCGCTTTCAAATCCGAAAAAAGTTTTTTGTCATCGTCAAAATCACCGCCGGTGTAGTAGGTGCGTTCGCAGAACCACTTGACTTTTTCCACATCGCCGTCGGCACCAGCAAATTCCTTAAGGTGCCCGACTATTTGATCTCGGAATTCTTTGGATTCCATTTCCTGTCGCCCAACGCCGACAATGGCAAAGTTGTCCGGCAAAAAACCGCCTTTCGCTAACTTGTAGAGTGCAGGAA
>JBOGOW010000476.1:0-3110 GCA_050748285.1 Pyrinomonadaceae bacterium | reverse complement strand
TAACGCAAATGACAACCCCAAAACCATTAAAATGATGCTCGAAAAAACAAAAACCCAACTCCGATTTTCAAAAAATCCCGAAAATGAATTCAGAGAGAAATAAAACCGCGTTTTTCAAAGCTCTCTACTACTATCTACCGGCAACCAACCGCAAAGCGTGCAAGATTGACCACTTTAGCCGCTCCGCTAATCGATTTGTCCTCGTATGGAGTTTCGCCTTCAGGTGGCTCTTTTTTTGCAAAAGCCCACGTGTAAACAAGGGCGGTATCAGGTCGCTTGTTTCCGTTGCTTGCGCGTTCCGCCCTTACTTCGTGCGGGCTTCTGCATTTGAGATGCGCGTATCGCCCTTACTTACGTGCGGGCTTGTGCATTTGAGATGCGCGTATCGCCCTTACTAACGTGCGGGCTTGTGCATTTGAGATGCGCGTATCGCCCTTACTTACGTGCGGGCTTCTGCATTTGAGATGCGCGTATCGCCCTTACTTACGTGCGGGCTACTGCAATCACCAGATAGTCATATTCGCAACACGAAACTGTGGGAATAACAGTTCAGTTTATTTTGAGCAATCGTTAAGCAGGTGGTTTTCGACCCTTGACCGGTTTTGGTTTTGTGGTTTTTGGTTTGTATTGGTCGCCGAGCAGGCCGAGTTCGCGGGCTTTCAGGATCACGTTTGCGGCGATCGGGGCGGCGGTTCGGGCGCCGTAGCCGCCGCCTTCGACGACGACCGCGATGGCGACCTGCGGTCGTTCGAGCGGGGCGATGGTGATAAACCAGCTATCGGTTCGTTCATACATCACCGGCGCGTCGTATTCTTCCCATTCGCCTTGCGCGTTCTTTCGTTTCTTCTTAAATGTTTTCAGTTTTCCGGTTTTTTCATCATAGACCGGCGCCTGTTTTTCGGCAGTTCCGGTCTTCCCGCCGGTTCGAATTCCGGTACCGGCCAGCTTGCTTGAGATCACGGTTCCCGTGCCGCCCGGCTCTTCGGTTACGGTGGACATAATGTTGCGAATTTGCGCCGCGTGTTGGGTCGAAAGCACGAGGGCATGGGCCTGCGGCTGCACGTCAGCCTCGATGCGGAGCTTCATCAGCTTGCCTTCCATATTTGCCGGTATCGAGGCGATCATCGCCATCTGCAGCGGCGTCATTTGTCCTGCATAACCCTGCCCCATTCCTTCGAGACCGAGATCGAAAAGGGAAATGCCCTTTCCGGTTACAAGCATCGATTGCTGCGGCGCGATCGCGTTTGCAATCGCCGAATTGCTCGCGTTCATTATCAGCGGAAAGAATTTCTGAACGAGCGCGTCTTCGGGTTCGTCGGGCGTTCCCATCCCGACGAGCTGCGCGGTTTCGCGCATTCGCTCGCGTCCGAGCGAGATCGCAAGCTGTGCGAAATATTGATTGCTCGAAACTTTGTATGCAAACATAATGTCCTTTTCCTGACAGCCGCCGTCGCACGCCCCGGTTACGGTTCCATTCGGCTGAAGTTTCTGCGTCGCATCGACTATCGGCCTTGAGCCGCGCGATGGAATGAATCCCTGATCGTAACTTGGAAATACCGAGTTTTGTTTGCCAGCACGAAATGCGGCGATCATCGTGAATGTCTTGAATGTCGAGCCGGGAACATAGAATTCACGCGTCGCGCGGTTGAGCAAAGGCTTGTCGCGTTTGTCGCCCTCGAGCTGAAGATAATGTTCGAGGTCTTGCGCGTCGGCAAGATCGAACGACGGATTGGAATACATCGCAACGATGTCGCCGGTTTGCGGATTCAACACCACGATCGCGCCTTTCTTGCCCTCGAGCTGTTTCGCAACATACGCCTGCAGGTCGCGGTCGAGCGTAACGCGAACGTCTTTTTGCTCGTCTTCCTTTCGTTTGATTTTGGTAAGAACTTCCCAAGCTTCGGGCATCGGATCGACGACGCGTTGATAAAGCGTACGCTCCAAACCGGGCGTACCGCGCTCGGTGCCGAGCAGATGCGCCATTTCGCGTTCGAGGGAAAACGTGCGTTGAATATCGCCTTTTGGATCGAGCTTGTAATACGCGAGCGAACTAGCGAGCTGCCCGGTGCGGTCGAACATCCAACCGCGAAGATTTGCAGCGGACGTACGGCGGCCGCGAAGATCTTTATACGCAAGCGCCTGAAACTGCTCGTTTGCATCACCAGCAAAATACGTCCAATAAACCTGAAAGCCAAAAACCGAAAACGCAAGAATAACGAAAACGACCTGCCAAACGCGTATGCTCCGATTTGCGATCGTCTGAGTAATTTTCTTTTTTACTTCGCGCGGAAGATTTAGCTCGAAAAGAAATTTCGGGCGATTAAAATTATCAAAAAAGGTAAGTATCAAAAATCCGAGCAGCACGCCGACGCCGATTATGTAAACAATGCTCAGACCTGCAGGCGTGCGTTCCAAAACCTGGCCGCCAAAAAGCGCTTCGGGGCGGTATTTATCCCAGTCGATCTGTAAAAGAAAAGCAAACATTAGGGGATTTCGATGTCGTTTTTATCTAATTCGATGCTGTCTGACGTCAATTGCGGCTGCGGTGCGATCGGCTCCGAGTCTTCCTTCGGGATCTCATCTTTCGGGATGGCCGGAATGGTCGGCGCAGCATTCGAATTCGGCACATCTTTTGGCGTCGAAGCCGCTATCGCAGCGGGCGAAATAATTTCTGTCCGCGTCGTAAATTCAAATTCGCCTACCGAGAACTTTTCCGTTTTTGAAAGTTCGGCTGCCGTTTTAGGGGTGACCGGTTTCCGCGGGATCGAAAACGTTACATCGATCAAACCGAACCTCACTTTATCCCGTTCCGTTATCGCCATCGCCTTTCCATATTCAATACGTTCGCCGTTTACGAAGGTTCCATTTGTCGATCCGGTGTCGGCGAGCTTTAAATTGCCGTCGCGGTCGAGCATCAGCGACGCGTGATATTTTGAGAGGCTCGGGTCGTCGATCGCGATGTTGTTTTCCTTCGTCCGCCCGACGCTCAAACGTTCGCCTTGATTTGCAGTGATCTTTTTTTCGATCGCATCTGCACCAATCGAATACCGATATGTGATTGAAACCTTGACAGATTCTTCCGCAACAGATTCGCCCGCGATCTGTTCGCC
>JBOGOW010000475.1:0-3117 GCA_050748285.1 Pyrinomonadaceae bacterium | reverse complement strand
TAACAATCGATGGAGAAAACGATAACAACAGTGCAGAATAGATTTATTCTTGTTACGAAGGATGAACTTGGCGAATTTCTCCGAGAGATTGTCAGTCAGGAAATTGAAGCTCAGATAGGCCCGCTTAAGTCCGTTATCGCCATTAAGCAGAAGGATGCCTGTAACGCAGTGGGCATAACCGATGACACCGCCCGGAACCGTGCGGTCAATGGCAAAGTTCAAATTCTTCAGCGTGATGGCTCACGTCTGGTATATTTTGAGCTGAAAGATCTCCCGGGCTTAAAGCCCCGTTCGGCCCGAAAGAAAAAATAAATCTTAATTCAAATGGTTAGTAAAATGGTTAGACATTAGAAAAGGCATCCAGTTTGGATGCCTTAACTTATTGTGAATATTGGTGATCCGACCAGGACTCGAACCTGGGACCCAATGGTTAAAAGCCATTTGCTCTACCGACTGAGCTATCGGACCGTTCGGTGTCAGCAGCCCGCACGTGACTACGAGTGATGTGCGCCGAATTAGAGATTCTACATATTCAACTCGTTTACCGCAAGTTCCATTCGAATGTTCGCCCTTGAAAATTGTGAGTTCGGATCGAGCGGCGTTTCGACGAAGCCAAATTTGCGGTAAAGGTGAATGGCCGCGAACTGCTTTGTATTCGATTCCAAAACGATATAAGGAGTGCCCTCGTTTCGTGCGAGATCGACGCAAGCCTGCATCAATCTTTCACCGATCTTATAGCCTTGAAACTCCGGCGAGACGGCCATTTTTGCCAACTCGAATGCCTCGTAGTTCATACGAATCATCGCCACCGTCCCGGCAACTTCGCCATCAACCACCGCGAAAAATATTTGACCGCCGCGATCGATGATATTTCGCGGGTTGTCGAGTTGGTCATTATCGTGTTCCTCAACGGTGTAATATTTTGCTATCCATTCGTAATTCAGCCGGGCAAAATCTTCAGTGTATTTGTCTGCGAATTCAACGACCTCGACCAAACTTTTTTTCTCTAACTGTTCGAGCGTCCTTTCGCGAAATCCCTTTTCGGCTATCCTCGATTCCAAATCATCGAGCATCCCGAGAATATCCCTGTCGTGCATCATTCGCTTGAAACCGGCAGTCGCCGCATCCCAAACTTTTTGGAATTCAGGAATTTTACGTTTCGATTTTGCAGTAAGTGAAAGGATACGTTGGCGGCTGTCGCCTTTCGACCTCGATTCTTTCAAATAGCCGGCGCTGATCATCTTGTTGATGATCGAAATCATCGACGGATGCGACATTCCGATATGTTCGGCAATTTCGGTGACGTTCAGCCTTCTATACTTCTCGAGCAGCTTGAATACCGCAAACCAGTTTGGTTCGATGTCCATTCCAAGTTCGGCGTACATGCGCTTCCCGTCTTGCAGCATCGCATCGCTTGCACGTTTAAGCCGCGTTACCACTGCATTAAGGCCCAATTCACTCAAGAAGTTGCTTCCCATTTCTTCACCTCATAATGTAGCTTCCTACATAATAAAATACATAATGTTATGTAGTCAACTATCTAAATGGAACGCGGACATTCCTGTCCGTATTAAGAATTTGAACTGATGTGGGTTTCCGTGTTGGCAATCACTGCGGACAGGAATGTCCGCGTTCCGTCAAATGAACCACGACTCCATAACGGATTGTTTGAGAATTATCGTTTGATCGCGCTCAGGTCCGGTTGAGATCAAACCGATCTCGACGCCGATCTGATCCGAAAGAAAGCGGACATATTCCTGTGCCATCATTGGAAGTTTGTCGAAGTCGGTCGTGCCGACGGTATCCGATTTCCAGCCGGAAAGCGTTTCGTAAACCGGCATGATATTACGCAGCTCATGCGAAACCGCTGGAAATGTATCGACGCGTTTTCCGTCGATCTCGTAACCGATGCAGACCTTTATTTCGTCAAGCTCGTCGAGAACATCGAGCTTGGTGAGGGCAATGGAATCAAATCCGTTAAGTTCGGCAGCGTATCGTGTAGCGACCGCATCGAACCAGCCGCACCGTCGCGGACGCTTGGTAACGGATCCGTATTCGTTGCCTCGCTGCCGAATGAGATTCGCCATATCTTCTTCCGTATCAATCATTTCCGTCGGGAAAGGCCCTTCGCCGACGCGTGTCGCGTAAGTGCGAACGATGCCGAGAACGCCGGTGATGTGATGCGGCGGAATTCCTGCACCGACCGATGCTCCGCCGGCCGTTGGGTTCGACGAAGTCACATACGGATAGGTTCCGTGATCGACATCAAGCAATGTTGCCTGAGCGCCTTCAAGCAAAATTTTCTTATTCGACTTTCTGGCTTCGGCAAGGAAATGCGAGGTCTCGCAAACGAACGGTCGAAGGCGTTCGACAAGCGGCGAAATTTCTTCGAGAATGTCGTCGGCACGCAGCGGTTGATTGCCGAACAACACGATTATCCGGTTCGCTTCTTCGAGGTTGCGTTCGACGCGAAGTTTTAATAACTCAGGCGAAAGTGCATCGGCAACACGAATGCCGCGGCGGCCGGCTTTGTCTTCATACGCCGGCCCGATTCCGCGAAGCGTAGTGCCGATCTTTTCATTTCCTAGCCGTTCTTCGGATGTGTGATCCAGCGCGCGGTGATACGGCATTATCAAATGTGCGCGGCTTGAGACTTTCAGGCGTTCGGGCGTGACCTCGATTCCCTTTTCAGCGATCTGATCGACCTCTTCGAAAAACGCTTTCGGATCGATGACCATCCCGTTGCCGAGTACGCAGGTCTTGTCCGGGTGAATTATCCCTGACGGTAAAAGTCTCAAAACAAAGGCTTTATCGCCAACATAAACGCTGTGCCCTGCGTTATGGCCGCCCTGATAGCGCGACACGATATCGAACCGATCCGCCAAAAGATCGACAACTTTTCCCTTTCCCTCGTCGCCCCACTGGGCACCGATTATCACAATGATCATAAAGTAAGCGTGACGCCTTCAGGCGTTTAGGCAAGAGTTACGGCAATAGCCGTTCAAAAAAGGAGGGAGGATGTCTGAAAAGTAACTTTTGAAGAATCTATAACCACTAAACCACACGAAAAAACACTAATTAAAGTCAAAAACGTCTGAATTTCGTGTAGTTTTGTGT
>JBOGOW010000474.1:0-3126 GCA_050748285.1 Pyrinomonadaceae bacterium | reverse complement strand
ATTTAAAGGTGGCTGATTTTCGAAGGGTCATTGAACTTGGCGTCGATTCGCTTTCCAATAAAACTAAAGACCTGCAGATCGCAGCGTGGCTTTCCGAGGCTTTGATCAAACAGCACGGATTTGCAGGGCTTCGCGACAGCCTAAAGCTCTTAGCCGGTCTTCAGCAGAATTTTTGGGACACAATGCATCCCGAAATCGACGAAGGCGATATGGAAGGCCGTGCCAATGCTATCGCGTGGTTCGAATCTCAGGGTGGTTTCTCGGTAATGGCGATACCGTTCACCGGCGGTGCCGGTTGCAGCTATATCGATTATGAAGATTCGAAGACATATGATTTCCCTGAAAATGTCGAAATGCTCGATACGGCTGAGCAAATTCGCATTAACGAGTTGAAAGCTCGGGCTGAGACACAACGGAAGGTAACGGGCGACCAGTGGCGCAGGGCCATTTCCGAAACACGAAGGGCAGAATGTGAACGGGTCAACTTTGTTGTTGAGGAATGTTGGACGGAATTCGCGAAATTGAATCTGGTGATCGAGGAAAAGTTTGACCGAAACCAGATGCCCGGCCTCAGCAATCTAAAGAAAACGCTCGATGCGGTTCATTCCGAGATCAAGAAATTGCTCGAAATAAAGCGGGTGGAAGAACCTGATGAATTGGATGAAGAATTAGGTGAAGAAGGCGGCGTAAATGAGGACGGAACGCCGCGGCCGGCCGGATCTGCGACCGGTGCGATAAACAGTCGCCGTGATGCACTAAAACGATTGAATGACATCGCCGATTTTTTTCAGAAGACAGAACCGCACAGTCCAATATCATACATAGTGCAGCGGGCGGTGAAATGGGGCAATATGCCGCTGGAATTGTGGCTGCAGGATGTTATCAAAGACGAAACCGTTCTATATAACCTCCGTCAAACATTAGGGATCAATACCGGAATAGAAGATGGAACGGGAAGCTATTCGGAACAGCCATATGAAGGGTAAAAAAATTCGTATGCAAAGATAGTAACTACTAATTAATTAAGCCAAAGGAGAAAAGCCAAATGCCAAAAAAAGAAAGTTTACAGCATAAGATCGACCGCGTGCGTCCGCCGCGCGTACAGATCACATACGACGTGGAGGTCGGCGGAGCCATAGAATTGAAGGAATTGCCATTCGTTATCGGCGTAATGGGCGACTTCGTTGGCAAATCGGAAGAGCCGATGACGGCGTTCAAAAACCGCAAATTCGTCGAGATCGATCCTGATAATTTCAATCAGGTTTTGAGCGGAATGAAGCCGCGCCTTGCATTTACGACCGATAATAAGCTTCAGGATGACGGCAGCAAGTTGGGTGTCGAACTCAAGTTTAACGAGATCGAGGATTTTGAACCCGACAATATCGTCCAGCAGGTCGAACCGCTTCGCAAATTGGTCGAAGCACGACAAAAACTGTCGGATCTGAGATCGAAAATGGATGGCAATGAAAAGTTGGAGACAATGCTTGAAGACATCATTTCAAGTGCAGAAAAGCAGAAAGAACTAAGCGATGCGCTCGCGAAGGAGGAATAAACAACAATGGCAAAACAGAAAGAACAGGCCGCCGCCGAAACAGTTGAGGTTCAGAAAGAGACAAGTCTTCTTGACCAGATATTAACCGAAGGCCGGATGGCGCGCGATGAATTCCAGAAGGAGCGTGCGAAAGACATGATCGGCGAATTCGTCGGCCAAGTCATGAGCGGCGAACTGACCATGACAAAGAACATGGACGTCGCCATCAATTCGCGTATCGCCGAGATCGACCGCCTTATTTCGTCGCAAATGAACGAAATAATGCACCACGAGGAATTTCAAAAACTCGAAGGGTCATGGCGCGGGCTTCAGCATCTTGTGCGAAACAGCCTTACCGGACCGCAGCTCAAGATAAAGGTGATGTGCGTTACAAAGAAAGATCTTTTGAAAGACTTCGAACGGGCGCTCGAATTCGACCAATCGACCTTGTTCAAAAAGATCTACGAAGATGAATACGGCACGTTCGGCGGCGCGCCTTTTGGAGCAATGATCGGCGATTTCGAATTCGGCAATCATCCGCAGGATATGGCTCTGCTCGAAAAGGTTTCCGAGGTCGCCGCCGCCGCGCACGCTCCATTCCTTAGTGCTGCATCGTCGGATCTATTCGGCTGGGATACTTACTCCGAGATGTCGGACGTTCGCGATGTTTCGAAGATTTTCGACCGAACCGAATATATGAAATGGCGCAGCTTCCGTGAATCGGAAGATTCCCGCTATGTCGGCCTTACGCTTCCTCATGTTTTAATGCGTGAACCTTACGGTGCGGCTACCAAACCGACGGAAACTTTCCGTTTTGAAGAGGACGTTGACGGCAAAGACCACAAGAAATATTTGTGGGGCAATGCTGCCTATGCTCTTGGAACGCGCCTGACCGAAGCATTTTCGATGCACGGATGGTGCGTCGCTATCCGCGGCGTCGAAGGCGGCGGCTTGGTTCAGGGCCTGCCGACGCATACATTCCAGACGGATGAAGGTGAGGTTGCGATGAAATGCCCGACCGAGGTTGCAATCACGGATCGTCGTGAGAAGGAATTTTCCGACAACGGCTTTATTCCACTTGTTCACTGTAAAGGAACCGATTATGCCGCGTTCTTTGCGACGCAATCGGCGAGTAAAGCGAAGAAATACGACACCGATTCGGCGAATGCGAATGCAAGGCTTTCGACGCAGCTTCAGTACATCTTTGCTGTATCGCGATTTGCACATTATCTGAAATCGATGGTGCGGGACAAGATCGGTTCGTTCATGTCGCGTAAGGAGGCCGAACTTTTCCTTAACAAATGGATCACGAATTACGTTTTGGAAAACGACGTGGCACCCGCTGAGCAGAAAGCGAAATATCCGCTTCGCGAGGCACGGGTAGATGTGGCCGAAATACCGGGCAAGCCCGGCTGTTATCGTGCGGTGGCCTTTTTAAGGCCGCACTTCCAGCTTGACGAGCTTTCCGTCTCGCTGAGGCTGGTTGCCGATCTTCCGCCGCCAGCGAAGTAAATTGCGCTTCGAACGCAATTTTTTGAGTATTTTGGCAAAAGTGGACTTTTGTATCGTCTTTATTCTGTAAGCGAGTAGCGATC
>JBOGOW010000473.1:0-3132 GCA_050748285.1 Pyrinomonadaceae bacterium | reverse complement strand
GCTGAGGAACATCAGATGATAACGCCGTTTCTTGGTGAACTCGTCCGCGAGGTGAACGGCAACAAGATCATCTCCGCCGGTGCGTCGAGCTATGGTTATGACATGCGGTTGGCCGATGATGGCTTCAGAATTTTTTCATCGGTACACGGAAAAGAGATCGACCCAAAGCGCTTTGATGAGCAGTATTCACTCATTGAACCGGAGATTCAGACTTCCGACGATAGTTCGAAATATTATCTATTGCCGCCGCATCATTACGGTCTCGGCGTAACTGTCGAGACGTTCAAAATGCCGCGGAACGTTACCGGCATCGCGCTCGGAAAATCAACCTACGCGCGTGCCGGTCTGCTTGTAAACACAACGCCGCTCGAAGCAGGCTGGACCGGACGTCTTGTTGTCGAGATCGCAAATCTCGCAAACCTTCCGCTTCGCGTTTACGTAAATGAAGGAATCGGACAGATACTTTTTTTCGAATCCGACGAGGACTGTGCTGTCTCATACAGCGACCGCGGCGGGAAATATCAAGGCCAGACGGGGCTCACGTTCGCGAAGGTTTAACAAAAATATGATGAGAAAATTTGCTGCCATTTTACTGCTCTGCGTAATTCCTTTTTCTGGGATTACAGCCGCTCAGGAGCGAATAGATGAAAAGGTTCTTGCACAGATCAAGACCGAAGGATTTCAGAATTCGCAGGTGATGGACACGCTCGGATATTTGACCGATGTGTTCGGGCCGAGGCTGACGAATTCACAAAACCTGAAGAACGCGAAGGCGTGGATGCGCGACAAGATGAGCGCTTTCGGATTTCAGAATGTACAGATCGAACCTTGGGGTTCATGGGGACAGAGCTGGAACCTCGAACGATTTTCTGTTGAAATGACTGCTCCTACTTACGACCGTTTGAATGCTTATCCTCTCGCCTGGACGTCATCGACGAACGGCGTGATCGCGGGAGAACCTATCGTCGTATCTGTCCGTACGAGCGCTGATTTCGAGAAATATAAAGGAAAGCTAAAAGGGGCGATCGTAATGAATGGCCGCGTTAGCTTCCCTACACCTGAATCAAGAAAAGGCGACCCGATAAAGAGGGAAACGGATGAAGATCTTACCAAAAAAGCATCTGCGATCGATCCGGCAAAAGACCCGGACGGCGGCGGTACCGTTTCATATCAGGAAGAGGAAAAAGATTGGTTGGAGGGCCTTGAGCGTGGAAAGCAGATCGTCAAGTTCTTTAAGGACGAAGGCGTCGCCGCATTGATCCAACCGAGCAGTCGTCCGAATGGTGTTCTGGCCGTTCAGGGTTCGTATTTTCCCGATCCGGCAATTAATCCGCCTACCTTCGTGGTCGCCCGGGAACAATATGCGCGGATAATGCGTCTCATTGACCGAAAGGTCCCTGTAAAACTCGAACTAAGCCTGCAGACAAAAAGTGATCCCGATGGAACCGGTTCGAATGTCGTCGGCGAAATTACCGGAGCCGATCCTAAACTAAAGGACGAGGTAGTTTTGCTCGGAGGGCACTTTGACTCCTGGCATTCTGGAACAGGTGCGGCAGACAACGCTGCGGGGTGTGTCGCCGTTCTTGAAGCACTTCGTATTTTGAAGGCTATCAACGCGAAACCTAAAAGGACGATTCGCGTGGCAATGTGGGACGGCGAAGAGCAGGACTATTACGGTTCAATCGGATACGTAAAAAAGCATTACGGCGATCCGATGACGATCAAGCTAAAGCCGGAACACGAGAAATTGTCCGCTTACTATAATCTCGACAATGGCTCGGGCCGAATTCGCGGAATTTTCCTCCAAGGGAATGAAGCGACACGTCCTATCTTTGAGGATTATTTGAAGCCGTTCGCATACCTTGGCGTCACGACCATTTCGATACTGAACACCGGAGGAACGGATCACATGGCTTTTGACGCGGTCGGACTTCCCGGTTTCCAGTTCATCCAAGACCCTCTAGACTATGAGACGCGCGTGCATCACACCAATCTAGATGTTTTGGAAGCTATAAACGAAGAAGACATGAAAATAAACGCCGTGATAATCGCCGCGATCGCGTACCAGACCGCGAATCGTGCCGAAATGATGCCGCGGAAACCGTTGCCGAAACCTGCACAGGTTAATTGATATCCGCGCGATCTTGAAGAAATATAAAGAAATTAGAGTAAATAACAAACCCTAAGAATTAAAAGAGCCGCCCGCATCACGCGCCGGCGGCTTTTTTAATTGAGCGAAAAATAACTAAACCGTACCGTCGTCGATCGTGTCGTAGCTCGGCGTGCTCATATCTGCACCGGCATCAATGCCCGTATCGACCGCGCCCATGTCATAACCGCCGGCATCATAGCTGCCCGCATCGTAACTGCCGCCGGTCTCGACAACCGATGACGGATCGTGATCTGCATAAGGATTTGTCGGATCGGCCCGGTCGGCAAAATCGCCCGCCGCACCGCCATATTCTTCGGCACGGTCTGCATAAATCTGAGCGTTGTCAAAATCACCATCGGCGGCATACGCCGTTGCCTGCTGTGCGTTGTAGTCCGCGTTGTCGGCATTCCAGTCGGCGTTATCAAGATTTGCGGCGTCCTTATCCGATTGGCCGGTGTGGTCGGAACCGCTTGCCAAATAATCGGCGTCGCCGGTAGCATACGCGGCATTCTGCGCGTCTTCCTTGGCTGCCTCAAAATCACCTTCTGCAATGTGCTCTGCCTGTTGAACGCGATATTCATCGGCGATGCCCTGCTTATAATCTGCGTTCTCAAGTTCGGCCGCATCTGAAGCTCCAAGCATGCTGTTGTCGCCGGCTTCCCACGCTTCATTTTCAGCAGCTTCGCGGGCTTCGGCAGCGGCTGCGTAATCGCCGCGATCGACAAAATCGTCAACAGATTCCTGTGCATCGCGGGCGGCTTCGGCGTGAGCCTGTTGCTCGGCGATCGAGGGATCGACGGTTTCCGTTTCAGCCGTTTCCGTTGTCTCGGCGGCGGTCGAGTATCCTGCATCGACCGGTGCAAAGCCTCCATCGGTCACCGGAAATCCATCCTCGCCGACGCTGAATTCGACGGAATTGGTCGAGATCTCTTCCTCGGTCGGCAAGCCGCTGTCTGCTTCCAGCGTGTAATCGTATTCAT
>JBOGOW010000472.1:0-3151 GCA_050748285.1 Pyrinomonadaceae bacterium | reverse complement strand
CCGCAACCCTCAACCAGTTGGCGATAAGTTGGTGATTCACTACTGCGATAGGTGGATTGTGTTCGTTCAGCATGAATGGCCTGGCTGTCGTAGACAGCACCTTCGGTGCCTTCATCGGAGAAACCGAAACACTGCTGCACGACATACATGCGCAGCATGCGCGACGACCCAATCGCGGGGCGCCCGCGCCTGCCTGTGGTGTCGAAGTAGAGCGGCGCCACCTGTGCCCAAGGCACCAGTTGCTCGATATCAGTCAGGAAACGATCTCGGCGCGTTCGCTTTTTCTTGCCGGTGTATTCGAGTTCGGAATAGGTCTTCTGCATGTCACGTAACAAGGCTCACGTAGAGGCTGGCTGAAGGTGTGCAGTGTCCAAGGGGCGGGGACGGTTGGCTATTTATGCAGCGTCTCCCTAATGCAGGTGTATTTTGAAAGGATTCCAGTGATCATCTTAAACGCCAAAAACTCGATAAGTTCAGGTAGGATTCGCAGCCCATCCGCTTGAGCTAACGGTACGATTAAAATATGACCATCAGGGACAGAGGTTTCCGGGATGATATTAATGGCCTGCGTGCCTGGGCTGTGGTAGTAGTGATTCTCTATCATTTTGGCATAACGGGGTTTTCCGGAGGCTTCATCGGAGTAGACGTTTTTTTCGTCATTTCCGGCTTCTTGATGACTGGAATTATAGTTGGCGCGCTGGAAAAAACATCTATTAACAAAGAAGATAAATTTTCGCTGATGAATTTTTATCTGTCGCGAGCTAGGAGAATTATTCCTGCTCTGCTTCTGTTATGTGTTTCATTACTGCTCGTAGGATGGTTTGTTCTACCTGCACTGGAATATAAAGCACTTAGTGTGCATGTTGTCTCCGCTCTTGCGTTTCTTTCAAACGTAAAATTTTGGAATGAAGCTGGCTATTTCGATGCCGCGTCCCATGAGAAGCTTCTATTGCATACGTGGTCGCTGTCAGTGGAGTGGCAATTTTATTTGATACTTCCATTGATGCTTTTGGCTGTCTGGAAAATAAGGCCGGGCCGTAATTCTTTAGTTGTGACGATCGTTCTGTGTTTTTTTCTTTCGTTGGCTCTTTGTTTAATTGTTACGCCGATTGCCCCCTCTGCAGCTTTTTATCTACTGCCAACTAGGGCGTGGGAAATGCTTGCGGGTAGTTTGGTTTGTCTCTTGGTTAGTAATTTTAATATCTCAGAGCGAAGAAAAGTAGGTTTTGAGTTATTTGGATTTTCACTAATAATTTCTTCTGTATTTTTATTTGATACAAATAGCATTTGGCCGGGTTGGCGAGCTCTAATTCCCGTGCTTGGCGCAACTTTAGTGCTGATTTCTGCGCGCTCTGGATCATTATTTACTAGCAATGTAGTCGCTCAGCGTTTGGGGGAGTGGTCCTATTCGTTGTACTTGTGGCATTGGCCGTTCGTTGTAGGTCTAGTTTATATCCGGCAAGAAAATAATAGTTTTCTGATTGTTGTTGGATTGATCTTAACGTTGGTGATGGGATGGATATCATATCGGCTAGTAGAAAGTGCAGCACGTAGCTCACTGGCGCGCATGCCAAGTTGGGCAAGCGCCAGCGCGCTATTATCCTGCACCTTGGTCGTGGTTTTACTGAGCTTTCAGATTAGATTAGAACACGGAGTTTCTGGCCGGCTTCCCACTCAAGTCGAAGCGATTTTCGATGAGGCTGAAAACATAAATCCGCGTCGCGGAGAGTGCCAGGTCAGCGGTAATATACCGGTACCTGAGTGTACGTATGGGGGTGATCAACTAGGCGTCATAGTCATTGGTGACAGCCATGCTGCATCGGTTATTCGATCTGTCGAAAGGTCGCTTCCAAGCCAAAACTTACACGTTCTGGATTGGACTCTAAGTGGCTGTCCAACCATATCTGGAATTAAAAAGCTTAATGAGCCAAGTTTTTTATGTGGTGATTTTGTTCGTCAAGCTATAAAAAAACAAAAAAATCTTCCTCCTTCGGTTCCCATCGTCATCGTGAATAGAATCGATGTGTATTTGATGGGGCCGAATGAGCTAAATCGAACTGATGAGCTACGCACCCCTTCATTCTATTTAAGTTCGCCCTTTGAATCACGCAGCAGTGAGTACTTACAGGAGATGCGCCGAGGGGTAATAGAAACCGCTTGTGAATTCGCTAAAACTCGAACGGTTTATATGGTGCGCCCGATCCCTGAGCTAAAAGTTGATGTGCCTAAGTCTATGGGGCGGGCACTCATGCTCGGTCGCCCAACAGAAGTTTTTATCTCTATGGAAGAATATCAGGAGCGACATACATTTTCGTGGGAAACCCAAGATATGGCGGCCGAGCGTTGTGGAATCAAAATCCTAGATCCACTTCCTAGCTTATGCAGTGAGGGTCGGTGTCGGGGTACAGGCCCTGGAAGCCTCCCCATTTACAGTGACAGCAACCATCTTAGCGAGCGTGGCGGTGCTTTGCTTGTACCGATGTTTCGTCAGATTTTTGAAACGCCTATAGTTCAGCGCTGAATAAATTAACAGCAAAATTATGGTGAGGCTAATTGCCTCACCATTAATAAACTTTTGGTTTTCTAGATAGAATTATCTAATTCGTTATTAGCGTCGAAGACGTATTTTTTGCCAATTGTCTTCACTGGTGACCGTTCCAGTGTCGCCAAGCACAGCATACCGGGTCGCTCTGTAGAGGGACGCAATGTAAGCGCTCCATGAACCCCACATTCCAAGCGCTTATCTGATGCCGGATGCTGTGCTCCCGATTACCTCAGGAGCCAGCTCGCCATGATGCGTCCCGACGCCAAAGTCGAAAAAGTCTATCTCTACCCCAGGCCCGTGGACTTCAGAAAGTCCATTGTAAGCGCTCCATGAACCCCACATTCAAAGCGCTTAGCTGATCCCTGAAGCTATGCTCCCGATTTCTCTACCTGTGGCACATAAACAGTGCACTTCCTATTTAGCTGGCATAAGAATGCAAAAGCCTGGCTATTTTAGTGGCACAAAAATGCCACAGTTGGGTATGCGTCCGGGCATCCCGTCTTGCGCAACTAAACCGGTTGCCATCTATGCGGCAGTAGTTCAGCAATTGCACTCGCCCGCTGCGTCGGCAGGCGCGTGAGGACGTTCTTCAAATAAGCATACGGA
>JBOGOW010000471.1:0-3157 GCA_050748285.1 Pyrinomonadaceae bacterium | reverse complement strand
CAACAGTTCCGTTGTCTTCAGAATTTGCAAGTAAATTACCGATGGCTTTATTTAGTTTTGTCGGAAAGAGATGAGCAATGTTTCCAACCACTTTCGCAGATTCCCATTTCACCCGTGGCGCTTTGTCAGCCAATGTATCGGCAACAAAGTTCAAACATTTTTCGGTTGCAATGGATGGATTTTGTTTCGTAGCAAACTCAAGCGATTCAATACAAGTACCCTTAAGAGTGTCCGTCGCTGTCTTTGCATTCGCAATAAGTTCTTCAACACTAACTTTTTTGTCCAGCACCAATTTGGATATAGTTTCGACTTTCGCTTTTTGCTTTAACGCTTTGTCATTTAAAATTTCGTCGAGTTTCATCTTCGTCAGGTTGTGATTTTAGCCTTGTTTATGATGTCCTGTCACTTTTCTTTTATGGTCGCGTCGATCATTACTTCCAAAACCTTGAGGTCAATATCAGCCAGCTTATTGATATAAAGGCAGCCGCCCCCTTTCTTGTGTTTACCCAGCTTTTCCAGCGCGGCAGCATGGACTTGCAAATTCATAAGGTATAAAGTTAGGTTAGCTTTGCGGGCAGAGAAACCGATCCTGAACCACTCGACCTCACGTCCAGAAGCCGGGCTTTTATATATCAACTTTCCAAAACCGATGATTGCGGCTCCCCACATTTTTGGCTCTTCGCCCGTGGCTTTTTTCATCATTTCCAGGATCACAAAGCTGTCTTTTCGCTTTTGTTCATCGGCAACGCTATTGATGAAACTGTCAACGCTCAAGTCGGTTTCTTTCGTTTTTATATCTGCTAATTTTTTAGGCATCTGGAATTTCCGGTTCGACTAATTTTATCAGTTTTTCTAACGAATCCTGCCAGCCCAGATAGCACATTTCCGTCGGTATCGCATCGGGAATGCCTTCCTGGACGATTTTAAGTTCTGTGCCGCAGGAAACTTTTTTGAGCCAGACCGAAGTTGTCATTTCTCCGGGCAAATTTGAGTCGTCGAATTTGTCGGTGTGCTTGATGAATTCGTCTTGTTTGATCTCGAGAAATTCTCCGCCGAAAGAGTGTCCATTGCCGGTTGTGAAATTGATAAAGGACATTTTATAGCTTCCGCCTACGCGCGCATCTATTTCATGGACGACACATAAAAATCCATAAGGCGGAAGCCAAAATGCCAGAGCATCCGATTCGGTAAACGCACGATAAATTTTTTCGGGGGCCGCTTTTATAACTCTGTGTAGCGTAACGCTGTTGTTTGACATTTTAATTCCTCAGTTAGGTAATTCGGAGTTTGGAAATCAACACGAAAAAGCTATCAAGATGCTTCCGTTTCGTCCGGCGAACTAAAATCGATCTTGTCATAGACCTCGGCGAGCGGGATCGGGCAGGCGATTGATTCGAGGGTTATCGCGGATTCCACCCCGATCGCTTCGGAGAGGACCCAAAAGCCGTCGCCTTGGCGGACGTATTTTTCGATGCGGGCATGGTCTTGTGAGACCAGCACATATTCGCGAAGACTTTCGATGCTGCGGTAATGTTGGAACTTGCGCCCGCGGTCGTAGCCTTCGGTCGAATCTGACAGAACCTCGATCAATAATGTCGGGTTTAGGAGTGTATCTGGAACGTCATCCTGAAATTGCGGCTCGCCGCAGACAACGACGATATCCGGATACGTGTAGAGTCCTGAAATAGGAACATAAACACGCATATCACTCGAATAGCTCTCGCAATCTTTTCCTTTTAGATGCTGCCAGATCAAACCGCCGAGGTTTGTCGTGACCTTATTATGGTTACGTTTCGCACCGGCCATCGCGAATATCTCGCCGTCAAAATATTCGTGCCTGATCTCCGATTTTCGCTCGAATTTTAAGTATTCGGTTGGCGACATTTTAATTTTTGGAATTGCGGACATTTAGTATCTCCCAGGCCGTTTTGTTTTTCTACATTATTATACACCGTACTCCGCTCGAAGGTTGCGAAGATGGTATTTCTGTGCCAATGAATTCTGAATTCCGACACATTCCCAGCGATTGCTTCAGCCATTGTAGAATGCGTCGGCTTTACAGTTGTTGTTTATTGACCACTTGACGCGGTCGTTCTATCAGCAGGCCGGAAATACCACGACACCGCCGTCAGAATCAGTAATAAAGTCGGCCCGAACAGTTCTTTGGTGTCGTCGCCGGAGACTATATGCGAAACCATTGCGCCTGACATAGCAAAGAAAAAGCCTGCATATGCCCATTCCTTAAGGCGTGGAAATTTTGGGATCAGCACGGCAATAACGCCGAGAATTTTCCAGGTGCCCAATATGGTCATCAAGTAAAGCGGATAGCCAAGATTTGAAAAGTTTTTTACCTCGTCCTCCATCCGAATTATCTGCACTATTCCGGTTGAAGCCATTCCTAACGCAAGCCAAACGGTCGCGATCCAATAGATAATTTTGTTTCTCTTTGTCATAAAGTGTTACCTCAATTTACCGACGATGTCCTGCAGCCTATCATGTGCCATATTTATCCCTTGTTTGAATGGCAGTTTCAGCATCGCGTCTCTGAGTTCGTTCGAACGATATACGACATGCATATTGAGCTTACTGGTTTTGTCGTCGAGTTGTTCGAATTCCAGAAACTCGAGCTGGACGCCAAAATGCGTATTTTCTATTTCGAAAGTCCGCGTGATCTTTTCGTTTGTAACAAATTCGTGGATCGTTCCGTTTGCACGAAACACGACATTTCCGTTGCCGTCGCTAGTTTCAAACTGGTAACCGCCGTGCTTTCGATTTTCAAGTTTCACCACTTTCGTTCCCATCCATTGCTCAACGATCTTTGGCTCGACATGTGCCTTGAAAAGCAATTCGAGCGGCAGGTCGAATTCCCTCGTGATCGTTAAATCCTGTTTGCCGTCTTCGGCATCGATCTTTGTTTTACGTTCCATGTAAATGTCCCCGATTGTATCGAGCCCTTACTTACGTGCGGGCTACTGACACGATCCTATTTGCATGTTTTGTATTTGTTCATCACCGCTTCTAATTTGTTGAACCGCACGTCCCACATTTTGCGGAATGGTTCTATAAAATCGGCTACTTGTTTCATTTTCTTAGGATTTAATTGATAGTACATTTCCCTGCCGGTTTGCTCTTGATCCAGCAATTCGCACTCGGTAAG
>JBOGOW010000470.1:0-3160 GCA_050748285.1 Pyrinomonadaceae bacterium | reverse complement strand
ATTAACGCAAATGACAACCCCAAAACCATTAAAATGATGCTCGAAAAAACAAAAACCCAACTCCGATTTTCAAAAAATCCCGAAAATGAATTCAGAGAGAAATAAAACCGCGTTTTTCAAAGCTCTCAATAAATCAAGAACAAAATACGATCGTGGGTGCATTCACAGTTGCGGCCACGGTCGATGAAGACAATACAAATTTCAAACTTTGTCGTAATATAATATGTAAGCAAAAAAACGCATTTCGTTAAAAAGGAGCATAAACAATTGACCAGACACAGATTTCTATTGACGTTTTTCAGCATGATCGCAATTTTTTCAGGTCAGTTTATTTTCGCCCAAACCGATATGAAACCACCGATCGCAAAAAAAGATACGAAGGTATTGAAGATCCACGGCTACGAAATTACGGATAACTACGCATGGATGCGCGACCGAGGCGCGAAAAAAAATCCTGAAATAATCAAGTATCTCGAAGCTGAAAACAAATATGCTGATTTCCATCTCGGCAAGTACAAAGGATTTGAAGAAGAGCTTTACAAGGAAATGCTTGGCCGCATCAAGCAGACCGATATGAGCGTGCCGTATCGACTTGGCGACCATTGGTATTTCAACAAGACCGAGGAAGGCAAGCAATATCCAACTTACCTTCGAAGTAAGTCGAAAGACCTTTCGAATGCCGAAGTGCTGCTCGATCAGAACGAGATGGCGAAGAGTTTTGAATATTTCTCGATAGGTACGTTCGACCCGAGCGATGACGGCAATTTTCTGCTTTATTCGGTTGATACCAACGGTTACCGCCAATACACGCTTCAGATAAAAGACCTTCGCACCGGCAGGATTCTGCCGGACAAGATAGAACGGGTTACTTCGAACGAGTGGTCGCCGGATGGGAAATATGTTTTCTACGGCCAGGAGGACGCCGTTTCGAAGCGCACGGATAAGGTGTTTCGTCACACTGTCGGATCGACCGACGCTGACGAATTGGTTTTCGACGAAAAAGATCTGCTTTTCAACACGGGCATCGCCCGTTCGCGCGACAAGCAGATGTATTTCATCGGCTCGTATTCCAAGACATCGACCGAGTATCGCTATCTGCCGGCAAATGCTATCGGGAACGGCAAGTTCAGCGTTTTGACTCCGCGTCGCGAAGGGCATGAGTATTACCCAGATTTTGACAATGGTGAATTCTACATTCGCACAAACAAAGACGCCGAAAATTTTAAGGTCGTAAATGTTTCGCAGCTCGACCCCAGCGAGGAATATTGGAAAGATTACATTCAATATGATCCCGCGATAAAGATCGAAGATATTTCATTTTTTAAGGACTATGCGATCGTTTCGGAATTGGAGAACGGGCTTGAATATCTGCGTGTGATGGATCGGAAAACGCGACGCTCTTCCGCACGTATCGAAACGCCGGAAAGCGTCTATACGATGGGGATTGGATTCAATCCCGAATACGAAACTGCCGGAATTCATTATTCGTATTCATCGATGATAACGCCGAATTCGACATATGAATTCGATCTTGCAGCACGCAAGAGTTCGCTTCTAAAACAACAAGAGATACCGAGTGGCTATGATAAATCGAAATACGAGACCGCCCGTGTTTGGGCGACGGCGCGCGACGGTGTAAAGGTTCCCGTTTCGGTCGTTATGAAAAAAGGAACCAAGTTGGACGGCAAAACGCCGCTATACCTTTACGCCTATGGTTCGTATGGTTATTCGACCACTCCGAATTTTTCCAGCAACCGGCTTTCGTTGGTTGATCGCGGAATGATCTATGCGATCGCTCATATTCGCGGCGGTTCGGAGCTCGGCGAAAAATGGCGGCTTGACGGACGAATGTTCAAGAAGATGAACACCTTCCACGATTTTATCGATTCTGCAAAATGGCTTGTCGCGAATAAATACACTTCGAGCGACCGCCTTGTTATCGAGGGCGGTTCGGCCGGCGGGCTGCTGATGGGCGTTGTCGTAAATCAATCGCCTGAAACTTTCAAAGCCGCGATCGCGCAGGTGCCGTTCGTCGATGTTATGAACACGATGATCGATGAATCGCTGCCGCTTACCACAGAGGAATGGATCGAATGGGGAAATCCGCGTGACGACAAAAAGGCGTGGGATTACATGGTTGCCTATTCGCCGTATGACAATGTAAAAGCGCAGGCTTATCCGAACATGCTTATCAAGATATCGCTTAACGATAGCCAGGTTCCGTATTGGGAAGGTGCGAAATGGGCCGCGAAACTTCGTGAGCTGAAGACCGACGACAACACGATTCTGCTCAAAACAAACATGGGCGCCGGCCACGGCGGTTCGTCGGGACGCTACGACAGATTGAAAGAGATCGCGTTCGATTACGCGTACGCTTTGAGGCAGGTTGGAATCGTGAAATAAGTTTTATAGCGGAAAACGCTCATCACTAATACACCAAACGAATTCAAATTTGTTTGGTGTCTTTTTGTGTTGATTCGTGGTCGCAAAAATCTTCAAAAGTAACGATTCAAACTTCCGCTTATTCAAACCTTCGATTTCAATATCTTAAATAGGTCATATTGACCTATTTAAAGTCGAATCTGACCGAAAGTTCGCCAGCATTTTTTTCTCGTTTCAAGTTAAGCCAATAAATATAACGGGTTTGGGTTTTTCGCTCATAAGACACGGTGCGTTGCTTTTTAATTTTCTTTCTATCTTCCCAAGCGGGATATTGATCAGCGACGGAATACTAATCAGCGACGGTATTTTGATCAGCGACAGTTTCTTAATATCTAACGGCGGACTCGTTGAAGGGCTGTTAACGGTCGGTCAGGATATCTTGCTGAGCGGCGATTCCACAGCATCTATGCAGTAGTTAAGTTGACGATGCGGCGGGTGAAGCGGTGCGGGTTTGGGCCTGCACCGTTTTTTTTCGGGTTATCAGTTTTGAGATGTGCGCAACTTTATGTAGAAAAATATCGCCTTTTCGCATATACTTATCTATGTCGAACTGTTTTCGACTGATCTTGAATTCCTTCCAATAAAGTTTCTCCGAAAATTAAGAACCCCCAAAGCACAAATTCCGGTCCCAGCGGTCTCAGATGTCCCCAAACGAAAAATACGTAAAACTTCTATTTGCGCTTTTGGTTCCGGCGGCATTGATCGCGGTCAGTTGGGC
>JBOGOW010000469.1:0-3190 GCA_050748285.1 Pyrinomonadaceae bacterium | reverse complement strand
CAAAAAATAGCCACGAATACACGAATAAGAACTAAACCTTCTCATTTTTGGAGCCAAACAAAAGGTTTTTCAAAGCTCTCTATGATTGTTATGAAACAAAATGTGGTTTCAATTTCAGATGAGATCATGGGCGGCACACCGGTCTTCCGTGGCACCCGCGTTCCAATCGAGACGTTGATCGACCATCTAAAAGCTGGTGATTCCATTGACGATTTCCTTGATGGATTCCCGACGGTAACCCGCAACCAAGTCGTCGATTTTCTCGAACAAGCCGAAGAGCAAATGGAGAGGCTTGCCGCTTGAACATCCTACTCGACGAGTGCATTGATCGGCGGCTTGCACAAAAATTGTCCGGTCATCATGTTAGAACCGTTCCGCAAATGGGCCGGGCCGGCAAAAAGAATGACGCGTTGATGGTTCTTGCCCAAACTAAATTTGACGTATTTCTCACAGTGGACCGAAATCTTTCCTTTCAACAAAACCTGCCGATTTACGATATCGATGTGATTGTGCTTCAGGCGCATTCAAATCGATTAATCGATCTGGAACCGTTTGTCGAGAAGATAAATGAACACTTGGAAAGGGTACAAGTTGGAACGGCCTCCATTATTTCTATTCCAGATTCAAAGTGACCCTGAACGGGATCCGCGCAATAAAAACGGCGGCAAAAGGGATTTACCATCCAATTTGCCGCCCATCAGTTTTGCCCGCATCACTTTTTATTGAAGCGATGCGTCGTCAACGCGAAATGTAGTTGGGAGGGTCGAATCGGTCGTCGCCCTGAACTGCACCCGCACGGTTTGGCCTTTGTAGGCCGACATATTCAGCGATTTTTGGGAGTAAACGCCTGCGGTGCCTTTGTTCAGATTGCTGTATGTCGCGAGCGTCGCAAGCAAGGTGCCGCTTGTGTTTCGAACCTCGACGAACAAATTGTCATATTGTGTCGTTGTCGTCGTCTCGCTTGATGTGACATTGAGCCAGAACGTCAGCGTTCCCGCAGCACTGCTCGGTATCGAAACCGTCTGATACGACTGTCCCGTACGGCTGTTATTCACGCCAAAATAGATGTAGCCGGTTCCGCCATGCGGGAAGCTGCCGTTGGCGATATAGAAGTAACCCGTGCCCGACCCGACCCATGGCGACGCACTTCCTTCAAAACCGCCATTCGTCAGCAAATTTCCTCCGCTTGGTGTTGGCGTCGGAGTCGGTGCAGGTCCAGGACAGCTTCCGACGCCAACAGAGCACCATGCCGTAGCTATCGTGTTGTACTGCGTGCTGGACGAACCAAAAAGATCGGTCGCGGCATTCAGCGTTGCGGTTCTTGCTCCGGCAAAATTCGTACTTGCCGTCATATAAACCGTCAAAGCCCGATAGAAGATCCTCGCACCGTTCGTTCCGCCGATTCCGGTTACGGTTACGTTCGTTTGCGGATGGGTTCCGCCCGCGACAACAAGAAAAAATGCTTTGTTGCTGATGCTCGA
The DNA here is from genome assembly GCA_050748285.1 of Pyrinomonadaceae bacterium. Classification (GTDB taxonomy): domain Bacteria; phylum Acidobacteriota; class Blastocatellia; order Pyrinomonadales; family Pyrinomonadaceae; genus OLB17. Next base: position 1,709 of record JBOGOW010000469.1, on the reverse strand, counting down.
ATTTGTGTGAACTCCGCACTGGTCGTTCGAATTCGACGGCGTACAAGCACCTGGAAACAGCCGTTCGCTGTAATGATCGGGGTCGCCCGCACGCGGCGGGTCGTCCATATAGCGAAGCGCGTCGCCGGCGGTTCCCGGCGTATAGGCTTGCTCGCCGATCTTCCACGTATCGCCATCGATTACGCCGCCTCTTGCATAGCTTTCGACCATTGAGCCGAAAATGTCGGACATCGATTCGTTCAATGCCCCGGATTCCTTTGCGTAGGTTAGATTCGCCGTGCGTTCGGTAACGCCGTGCGTCATTTCATGTCCGGCGATGTCGAGCGTAACGAGCGGCGTAAAGGTCGTCCCGTTTCCGTCGCCGTATGTCATTGCCGAACCGTTCCAAAAAGCGTTGTTATAACCGCTGCCGAAATGAACCCGCGAGACAAGCAGGCTGATGCCGGAATTTGCGGCGGCGCTCGTCGTGCCTGGGCCATTGTTTCCGTCGATGCCGTTGCGGCCATGTACGTTTTTGTAATAATCGTACGTCGCGGCAGCTCCGAAATGAGCATCGACACCTGCACGCTGTGTTGTCGAATCCCAAACGTCGTTTGTATCTGTGTAACGCGATTGCGTTCCACCGGTTCCGGTCGTCGTGTTCCCAGTGTTGTTCATATTGAATGTGCCCATTCTGCGGGTCAGATCTTCCATATAAAACGTGCTGCCGCTCGAGCTGGTCGCAATATTAACCGTTCCGCTATAAAGCGATGAACCACTCGCGGTTTGCAGATTGTCGTAAGAAAAAACCTTTTCAGCGGTCTGAGCATCAACGAAAATAACTGGCATCGCAGTATCTTCGGTGCCGTCTTCGCGCCGCATCTGGACACGGTACGCAACGTGGTCGCGGTCTTCCCCGCGATAAATCCACAGATCGGCGGTCGGCCTATCGGTCAGATGCTCCGAACCTTTATACATCCGCATCGCCATTTGAATCGCGTCTTTTTCCGAGTAGTTAGGGGTTGTGTTAATAAAGACGCTTTCTTTCAAGGCGTCGGTGATAAGCGAAAGCTCGCCATCGGATTTTAGGTGGACTATCGCCTCGCCTTCCCACACGGGAACGTCGCCAACGAATTGCTGAAAGTGTGTATGAGCCATTTTAAGCTCATCGATCTCAACGCGTTTTATGCGAAAGTCATCTACGTTGCCGATCGCAAATTGATTTGAGCGGATGCGCAGAATATCCAGACTGATCTGAACCGCCCGTTCACGATCGTCTTTCGCACCGCTGCCAAAAACTGTTTTAGAAGCCCCGGCCTGTTTCGAAACGATTCCGAAAACAAAAAGCGCCACGGCAAAAACTGCCAAAATACCGAGAAATTTCTTCACGATGTTTATCTCCTTTGGATTTGTTCAGATGCTGATATAAATATCAAGCCGAATGAATAAAAAAGCACCTAATCCCGGAATGAATAAGCTTCGTGAGAGCCTATATGTAAAATTAATGAACGAAAATTTCCCAATCGGAAAAAGTCCTAAAGAAATGGGGGAATGAATTAAAACAAAATGGATTATAGACGTATTTTTTCAGTCTGTCAATAGCGAGTCTTGTCCAATGCAGAATGATACTGAAAGGATGGGGTGATTCCAATATAAAATGATACTGAAAAAGGGATGAAAGTGTTCATGATGGGGAGATGAGAACCGTCATGAAAGAAAAAGGGATAAGG
>JBOGOW010000468.1:0-3210 GCA_050748285.1 Pyrinomonadaceae bacterium | reverse complement strand
GGGACACTCTTGTCCCCACCGCCGCTTGCGGCGGAAGATCTTTCGTGCTTCGCACTCATGGGGACAAGAGTGTCCCCGCTCCGTCGGCCGCTCCGTCTAACGGCTTTTCCGCCTCCGCCCGTTCAGCTATTTCCGACGCCGTCGCCGAAATGAAACGCGAACAGATTGCCGATCGCACAGTTTTTAAGGAAAATTTACGAATCCATTTGAAACGTTTTCTGCAAAGAGAACTCGGAACAAAGCCGGTGATCGTTACGACGATCGTCGAGGTTTAATGTTGCAGGCGATGAATTTTTTGTGCTGAGCGGAAAAGCTATGCTTTTCCGAGAGACCACACTATAAGTTTTGCGGCTGCGCCGCTCCCGAAACGGCGGCATAGCCGCTTGGTCTTTTTTAGATCGCGCCGAAAAAGCATGCTTTTCCGCTCGGCGAATTAATTTTTTGCGGCTTTCACGCCGTGTCCGCACTTTGGCGGAAAAAGTAAAAGAAAGAAAATTGAATGCGAAAACAACTTTTGGAATTGGAATGGATGTCGCGCCGGTTGGAACCGGCGGCGGATGAGCGTGAGAAAACAAGGAGCGGGATAATTTCTTATTCCGAAAATTTTCTTGAGAATATCGAGAGCGTCAATGCGTACAACGTGATACCTGAAAAGGGAATCGGCCTCCTCGATTCGCCGATCTCCGAAAAGGGAATTGAGATCGAAGATGCGATAGATCTTATTCGTGAAAATGTCGATACGCCGGGCCTGAATCCGGCGTCGGGCGGACATCTTGCGTATATTCCGGGCGGCGGGATTTATTATGCGGCGTTGGGTGATTATTTGGCCGATGTTTTTAATCGGTACGCGGGCGTTTTTTATGCGAGCCCTGGTGCGGTGCGGATGGAGAATATGCTCATCCGCTGGATGTGCGATCTGGTCGGGTACGGGCCCGAAAGTCATGGCAATCTGACGACAAGCGGCAGTTTGGCAAACATGATCGCAATGGTCGTTGCGCGCGACGGTAAAGAGATCAAATCAGTGGATATTCCGCGGTCGGTTATTTATCTCTCAAAGCAAACGCATCATTCGGTCGATAAAGGCATTCGCGTCGCGGGTTTGGGCGAATGCGTAGTTCGATATTTGGCGCTCGATGAACGTTTTAAGATAATTCCTGCCGATCTCGAAAAAAGGATCCAAGATGACAAAGTCTCCGGCCTGAATCCTTTTCTGGTTGTCGCATCCGCGGGCACAACAGATGTCGGGGCGATCGATCCGCTGATTGAGATCGGTGAGATTGCAAAACGCAATGGACTTTGGTATCACATCGACGCGGCGTATGGCGGATTTTTTATTCTTACGGAAGAAGGAAAGCAAAAGCTGAAAGGCTTCGACCTGGCAGATTCGCTTATTATCGACCCGCACAAGGGACTGTTTCTTCCATACGGTCTCGGCGTTGTGCTGGTAAAAAATGTCGAAGACCTGAAACGCTCATTCCGTTTTGACGCCCACTATATGCAGGATGCGTTTGCCGGGCCGGATGAATTGTCGCCAGCCGAGCTTTCGCCCGAACTCACAAAACATTTTCGCGGTCTGCGATTATGGCTGCCGTTAAAGCTTCATGGCCTCGCGCCGTTTCGTGCGTGTTTGGAAGAAAAGCTTTTGCTCGCAAAATATTTTTACAAAGAGGTGCAGAAACTCGGTTTTGAATGCCGTCTCGAACCGGAACTCTCGGTGGTGGTTTACCGTTATGTTCCTAAATCAGGCGACGCAAACGAATTCAACAAAAAACTTCTCGACGCCGTCGTTGCCGATGGCCGCGTGTTTATTTCATCAACCATGCTCGAAGACAATTTCACGCTCCGCTTTGCATGCCTCGCGTTTCGCACTCACCTTAAAACCGTCGATACGTTGTTGGAAGTTCTCAAAGAAAATTTAGACATCGCTAACTAAATATAGAAAACTCTATTGTTTCTCTTTCCCATTAGCAGCATAAGCCCGAGGTGGTGCTCGCGAGAATGGTGCGAATAATTTGTCGCGGTCCGGAATGCGGGCGAAAGGCTGTCGCACAGTTTTTCGGGAAAGATTGCTTTTTTAGATACGGTCGCTAAAATTAGTAACCAGTATTCGTGGCAATGTTTCCAATGACGAAATGAATATAGTTGATCGGTTTGCAGTACCTCGCGGACGCAATTTTGCAAGAGGCGCATGGCAAAGATAAATCTTGGAGCGGGTATCGGCCGAGGGGCGATGTGGATCATTGATTCGATGGTTCGCGGTTTGGCTGCGCTTGGGGTTTCGCCGAATATTTTGACGACGGTGGGCGTGCTGATCAACGTCGGGTGCTGCGTATTGTTCGGGTTCGGTGAATTTTTTTGGGCGGGCATCGTTATGATCATCGCGAATATTTTCGATATGCTCGACGGCAATGTCGCGCGTCTGACGGGCAATGTTACGAAATTCGGCAGCTTTCTCGATTCATCGCTCGACCGCCTTTCGGACATGGTCGCATTTCTCGGCATTATGATCTTTTACGCCGGAAATAGCACGCACAAATCGCTGCTGAATGTAACACTTGCAGGTATCGGTCTGATCGGTTCCGTGCTTGTCAGTTATTCTACTGCTCGAAGTGAGGCACTCGGCGTAAAGGCGAATGTCGGTTTTCTTCAGCGGCCGGAACGTATCGTTTTGCTTATCATCGGCGCGCTTTCGACTTGGGATTGGAGCTCGGATTTCTTTTTGTTCAACCGAATGCCGCAGGTGTTATGGGTGCTGGCTGTCGGGTCGATCTGGACGTTCATCCACCGTATGATACATATATGGAAAGAGTTTAAGTTGATCGAGGGCGAGGCGGCGAACGGATGACGGATTGGTTATTTGAATTTTGGACGACGCTTACCTGGGGCACGATAGCTCTTGGTGCGTTGGTTTTTGTTGCGTCGTTTTCACTTAGTATTTTGATGGTCGCGGTGGTGATAATAAAACTGCCGGCAAATTATTTCAGCACGCATTACCAGCAGGATTTTATGCCGAATGCATCTTGGCTGACGCGGTGGGGAGCAACTATCGCGAAAAACGTTGCCGGAGTAATATTGATATTGGCCGGAATCGTAATGGTCGTCGGGCCGGGACAAGGTGTTTTGACCATACTGATCGGATTGATACTGCTGGACATTCCGGGCAAACGACCGATCGAGGCTAGGATAATTGGCCGTCCGACCGTTTTATCG
>JBOGOW010000467.1:0-3214 GCA_050748285.1 Pyrinomonadaceae bacterium | reverse complement strand
ACTCTGTGCAGCCGCCGAAAAACAAAACACGAGCATGAAGGAAATCACGACAAAGGATCGTCTCATTAGTAAATTCTCCGGGTTTTAGAAATTGGTTTGCTTAATGAACTATACAATACGCAGAAACCGATTTGAAAGTTTCGGAACATGCGTAACTATTTCTGCTGAATCTCAAGCCCACGCATCCGCCGATAAAGCGGTGAACAAAATGACTGGAGCGGCGAACGGGACGTTCGCGGCTCCAATCATAAATTGCAAAAGCCCGCGCGTGAGCAAGGGCGATACCGGAATGCGCACGTCCGCGGGCTCGTTCACATTCGCGCTTGCGGCCCGGAGATGCGCGTATCGCCCTTGCTCGCCGCTCGGACTTTTGCATTCGCAGGCAAGGATGCCTGCGTTCCAGTCTTTTCGCACGCTTCTCTCGTTTCAAAAGCGTTGGTCAACGGGACGAGCGACTGCTCCAGTCGATGCTGCCCACCGCTTGTCCACATCCATGTCTTCGGATTTCTTTGTGCGAACTATAACTGTGTTTTCGGGGCTCGATTTTGTCTCCGCCAACTCCCGCACATATGCGACAGGGTTCGCGAATATGTTCGTAACTTGTATGTTATCAATAGTTTACCCCCCCCGAAACTCTTTAAGAAAATACTTGACAAAGTTTCTGTTTAGCGTTAAATTACAAACAAAGTTTTTTTGAAATTTATCTCCTCATATGTTTTGCTTTCGCTCCCACGCAGGTTGCTTGAAAGTCCCGACCCGATCATGGCCGGAATTTTCCAATGCATCGAATGGCAAAACTGGAGATTTCGCACAAACAAGAAATGCCCTGAAAGTCACTTGTAATGACCTTCAGGGCTTGCTTGTTTAAGAGGCCTCTGCCGCGTTTAGGACAACAGATGCGTTTAACATCAGCAAACACATCTTAGCGTAAAGCACGGCAGCAGGTCAACAATTAGTGAGGAAATTGACTTCAAGTGCGCCGCTGTCTTCTTGTTGCTCAATTCCCTTTTCCGGTTATACAGGAGAAGAGAAAATGAACAGTAAGCTGTCTATGACATTTACGCTTTTCGGGTTGATTTTGACGAATCTTTTTGCCGTTCAACAAGGGTCGTCGCAAACTAATCCGCGGAAATTCTATAAATACGACGTGATTGAAACAACAAGCCCAAGTCTCGATGTTATTGCCTCGCCGTCAATTAACGATTTTGGTGACGTCGCATTTGTTGGACGTATAACTAATGCAGGGCGTACGGTTTTTCGTAATACAATCGGCCAACCGAGCGTCAATATGATGCCCGGCTTGAGCCCTAACCCTAATCAAAACGTGGGTGGTCGGGTTCAGATCAATAACTCAGGACAGATCATTCAACATACAATTGTTACTGGAACTTCACCAGTGCATAACTTTCTTCGACGAATTAACGGCGTTAACAATTTTACGCTTATCGCGGCCGCAAATGCCGGCACCGGTTTTAATGATTTCGCTCAAATTTTCACTGAATCAATAGCTATCAACAATGCCGGCGAACCGGTTTTCGTTACCAGCACTGGGACTGCCACGCCAACGGTGACGACCGGGATCAGACCTCTGTTTTTTACTCTTCAATCGCCGTTGACGGGAAGTGTCGTAAATCCGGCTATCAGCGACCTTGACGAGATAGTATTCAGAACCGGCGGCCAATTAGGCGACCCGTTAAGGCTCTTTACCTATGATTTTAGTGATTCCCTGACGATAGCGGATATAAACGATGGCTTTACCGCAATCGGTCAAAGTCCGGGGATTAGCGATCTTTCAGAAATTATCGTTTTTTACGGAATTCTGAACCAAGCGGGAGCAGACGAGTTGGGTACAAATCCGGGGCCGGGCATTTTTGCTTCGATAAAAATCGACGAGAAGAAAGGTTTGCGAAGCATTGTCAGGCTTGCAGGAAGATTGATCGAGGATATTTCTGCACCGGGCGGCAATAACGATGGGGTTTGCGATCCGGGCGAAACCTGCATGCAGGGCGAACTCGGTTTTAATCTAGCCGGAAATCCGATTTTCTTTAACTCATTCGATTTCTTCAGTCGCGTGGCTATAGCGCATCAATCGGTTGGCGCCGCCGGGATCGAGGACGATATTTTTGTCGTTTCATTTTTGGCAACGCCGAATATTGCAAACGACAACCCTGAAAGGCCGTTCAGCGATCAGACCGGATTATGGACGTTGACCACGCAAATCAAGAACGAAGGCGGCATATTGCGCGAAAAACCCGTTGTTCCCGTTCCGGTGGTTCAGGTCGGCGATGTGATAAATTCCCGCACCGTCACCGCCATAAACGTCTATGATCAAATCGCCAACGTCAGAACACCCGGATCATCCGCGACGAGCCCCGGCGACCACCGGCTCGCATTCCATCTTCAAACCAAAAATGGCAACATGATCATCCGTGCCGAACGCAACGTCGAAACCCCGGTGATCTTAATTCCGGGCATAATGGGAAGCAGGCTGGTCGAAGTCAGCGGCAGCACCCAGACCGAAAGATGGCCGGGTTTAAATGCAGGCATTCTTACAGGTGCCAACCTTGAAAGGCTTCGACCGTCGCAAAACGCAAACATTATAGCAACGGATGTCATACGCTTCTTCCTTCCTGGAGAATTAAAACCTATATATGGTCCGATGCTATCGAATTTGAGTATTAGCGGAGGTTTGCGGGAATATCAGGTCGAAGGAAATCCTGATAGAAGGACGGCGGCCGGTTGTGATATGAACCAGCGGTTTAATGATCCCCGCCTGTTTGTGTTTGCATATGACTGGCGAAAAAGCAACATAGAAAACGCAAATACGCTCAAAGATTATGTTAATTGCATACGGCGTTTTCATCCCGGAACCAAAGTTGATATTGTCGCTCACAGCATGGGTGGTCTATTGGGAAGGCGGTACATAATCGCAAATCCTGGTAGCCATGATGTAAGAAAGATGATAACAATAGGCTCACCGTTTCTCGGTGCCCCGGAAGCTCTTCAGGTTACAGAAACCGGTAAGCCTCGATTTCTCGACGGTATAGTTGGAAAAGTCGTCCCGAGATTTGTAACGAATAAAATCAAGAACTTAGCGATAGAGTCTCCTGCAGTACACGAACTCTTTCCATCCGAGGGTTTCTTCACTCTTGGTGGGCGGCCGTTTGTCGAAGAAACGTTTGATATCAATGGCGATGGAATCGTTCCTCAAGAG
>JBOGOW010000466.1:0-3240 GCA_050748285.1 Pyrinomonadaceae bacterium | reverse complement strand
ATTCCGGACTGCAATTCGCATATGTCCCGGATGGTATTTACGAGGGAAAAGGACTGAACATAATCGAGGCACGAACAGTCGCAGATGCCGTTGTAGAAGAAATAAAGAAGGATCCGAATGTGTCCCTCGCTGTCGGAACTTTCAACATCAGGCAGCAGACAGCTATCCAGGACGAACTCGAACAGCGGAGGCGCGCGGATCCGAGTCTAGAGCCTTTCTTCGACCGCTCCCGACAGGACTACTTCTTCGTCAAAAATCTGGAAAACATCCAGGGCGATGAGAGAGACCAGATCTTTCTGAGCGTTACGTACGCGAAGGCCCGAGACGGAAAACTTCGATACAATCTCGGTCCTCTCAACGGAGAGAACGGCGGCCGACGGATGAACGTTCTCGTGACCAGAGCGCGAAAACTCATGCGGGTGTTTTCGTCAATTCGAGCAGAGGACATCAATCTGGCAGCTACAGCTTCCGGGGGGGCCAGACTGCTTCGCGATTTTCTGGCATACGCGGAGCACAAAAGGCTCGACAACCCTATTGTCTCAACGATCCTGGATGCCGAGTCGCCCTTTGAAGCGGAGGTTTTTGAAGAGCTGACTTCTCGGGGACTGTCTCTCGTCCCCCAAGTCGGAGCATCCGGATACCGGATCGATTTCGGCGTCGTCGATGCAGAAACTCCGGGGCGGTTCATTTGCGGGATCGAATGTGACGGCCTTTCCTACCACTCGTCAGAAACCGCCCGCGACCGGGACCGGCTGCGTCAGGCGGTTCTCGAAGGTCGCGGCTGGGATATTCATCGGATCTGGTCCACGGACTGGTTCAAGGATCGGAACGGTCAGATCGAGCGGATCCTGAGGCTGGTTGAATCTTCGCGCGAACGGGCGAGACGCGAGGTTGAACAGCAAACCGAACTGACGGAGCTCGCAAACCAGCGAGCGGAAGAAGTGGCTCGTGAGTTCCTCGGCGATCTAACCGGCGTGGAGATCGACGATATTTTCAGGAACGTGGAACAGCGAGGATACGCGCGTCCTGTCGTTCAGCCCTATCAATCGGCGCAGTTCGAGATCGGGGACAACTTTGGCTCGCTTCTGTACGCGACAACCCAGCAGCTTGCCAAAGTCCTCATGACCATCGTGGAGATCGAAGGACCGCTCCATTTCAAGGACGTCTGCACTCGAGCCGCCGCAGTCTGGGGCCAGAAGACTGGCAGTAATATTACTGAACGAATCCTCCAGGTGCTTCGGACCATTGAACAAGCAAAACACATTGAGTTTCGAGGTGATTTCCTGCTCGCGTGTGACCGCCCGATCTCGGTTCGCTCTCGGGCCGGTACAAACATTCCCACCGATCGCATTTCACCGGATGAGATTCGAGAGGCGATTAAACTTATCCTGGGTAGCGGACATAAGTTCGAACGAGCGGCTCTCGTCAATGAGGTCAGAACGGTTTTCGGTTTTAGCAGAACGGGCGGCAGCCTACAGACCGTAATCGGTGGAGTAATCGACAAGATGATGGGCGAAGGGATTTTGGGAGAAGGAAGCACAGGAATAGGACTGCGTTCTTAGAAAGTTCCCGCGAATTGATGAAGAGTCAGGAATCACTTATCGCCATAGAGCGTCTACCGGTACTAGCTAGGATTCCGCCACATAGACTACGCCTTCTTTTTGTTTCTACCGAGCGACCACGCGGGCATGGGGTCGGCCTACAGATCAGTGTCTCGGTCAACGACGACGGTCAATTCAACTTAAATACATCGAATCAATGTCCCGACGATCCAAGTACGATCTATTCAATTCTGCCCGTTCGCGATCCGCTCGGCGCGTCGGTTGAGCCACTTGGATACTATCCAGCTTATAGCGCAATGACGCCCGAGCAACGTGGCCAATATCTTCGCTGGCTCTGTGATACGGCTCGCTCCATCGATATCGGTTACGTTTTTGTATATTTCTATGGACTTGAGCGACATCTCGCTCTCGGTGATTTTGATGCGGCTTTCGAGGAGGTCCTTCATCTACGGAGGCGTCATCAGAACTCCTCCTTTGATTCGTACGCGAAATCCGCACTCGTGCACGCGTGTTTAATACGTCGGCGACTGGATAAGCTAAGCGCCCTTTATGAAGATCCAAGGTTCGACTACTTCGATAATTCTAACCTTTTAATTCTTCATTATAGTGGTCTGAATATGTCCGTAGATGTACTAATGAAAGTGGCTGGCAAACTGTATGGAGTAAATCGCCGTTACCTTCGCTCTGATCCAGATCATTATCGCGAGACCTTGAGTGAAATGCTCCACGCATGTTTTGGAATATATGAATATCCGCTCGCCAGCCGCTTTTCGCTGGATGATGTTGAAGGCACGCCGTACGCAATCTTCGCGAATTTTACCTTGCCGTCTGAGATCCGCACGCCGCCATTACCAGACTTTTTCCGGCACGGACCATTTATCAAAGAGCTAGGTGATTTCTTTAAGCAAGTTCACGAAACGGTGAAAGCACATAAAAAAGCGACAAGAAAGAAGGTCTGAAGATTAAAACGGATCGTTGTCTTGATTCGCAAAAAGCGCTGGCGGTTCTTCAACAGATTCCTCAGCTTCGTCGGTTTCAGGATGGCCGTTCCATTCGGGATCGCCGAACCCTGGGCTTGGTAAGGTCAGTATTTGAGCAGCTTCAATTTCCGGCATCTCTTCCACTGAGCGAAGGTGCCGTTCCATCGCACGACTTCGAACGCCGGTCTGATCAATCTGATTGCTCGCCCTATTTAAGTGCGTCTTTACTTTTGCCAGCACGTCGCCAAATTTGCTGAATTCAGTCTTGATCGCCCCTAAAATCGTCCAGACCTCCGACGCGCGCCGTTCAATTGCAAGAGTTTGGTAGCCCGCACGGAAACTGCACAAAATCGCAGCAAGAGTCGTAGGGCCCGCGACAAAAATACGGTGATTCTGAAGAAGCTCGTCGACTAGCGAAGGCTGTCGTAACACCTCCGCATGTAGCCCCTCGGTCGCCAAGAACATTATTGCGTAGTCAGTTGTATGCGGAGGGCAAATATACTTTGAGCTAATTTCCTTTGCGGCATTGCGAATGGTCTTCAATAGAGCGTTTTCCGCTGCTTGAACCTGAGCGGGATCGCCTGATTCGGCAGCCTCCTGTACTCGAAGGTAGTCTTCCTGAGGAAACTTTGAATCAATTGGCAGCCACAGCGTTGAGTGCTCACTCCCAGACACGGGATTCTTGATCGCATATTCGA
>JBOGOW010000465.1:0-3242 GCA_050748285.1 Pyrinomonadaceae bacterium | reverse complement strand
ATCCAAGACCCGCAAGAATGCCTTTTGTGAAAAGCGTTTTCCCGGCGCCGAGACCGCCGCGAAGAAGCACAACATCGCCCGCAGATAATTCGCCGCCGATCCGTTCGCCCAAGGCAAAAGTTTCGTCCGGCGTGTTGCAGATGTAATCTTCGGTCATTCGATTGGCAGGCCGACCTGTTTGAACCACGAGAGCTTGTCCCAATACCCGCGCTGCAAAACGATCTTTTCGTCGCGAAAATTGAAGAACCCGCAGCCGCGAATTTCAAACGATCTTCCGGTCGGTTGATTTCCATAAAACTCGCCGGTAAACGTGCCGCCGCCGATCCATTCCCAAGCCGCCCAATCGCCGTCGCCGATCAGGTTTTCGACACGCGACCAGGCATCGGGAAACCCTTGAAAGAATTCGGCGGTGTCTCGTTCGATCTGCATTTTCCCGACCGACGGCTCGCCCGCCGCAACCTGAAAATTTACCGCATCGTCTGCATAACATTCGACAACCTGCTTAAGATCACACGCCTGAAAAGCATCGATCCAAATTTGCAAAAGACTCTTTGAGTTCATCTTATAATATATCTGGCACGCTGATAACCGGAGTCTGAATCGCAGGCTTTGCCCAAGCAAAAAAGACTGGAACGCAGGCATCCCTGCCTGCGATCAAAATCAAATACAAACCGCCTTCCTGACTGAGCTTCTTCAACATTCTTCAACTGCCTTTACATTCAAACTTGGCGAACACCTCCACCAAACATTCACGCACGTCCGATGCCGTCATCACACGCTTGCCGAATTTCTTTTCGGCAATATCGCCCGCCATTCCGGCAATGTAAACTGCGGCAACAACGGTTTCAAAAATATCGATTTCCATTTTCACCGCTTGAGCGACGAATCCGGCAAGAATGCCGGTCAGCGTATCGCCGTTACCGGCCTTGCCCAAGCCGGAATTTCCGGTCGGATTTACAACGACCTTTCCGCCCGGCTCGCCGATCAAAACGCGCTCGCCTTTTAGCACTAGGATCACGTTGTTATTTGTCGCAAAGTCGCGAACCGCCGCAACCCGGTCTTTGATCGTGTCTTTATCATCCGTGCCGAGAAGCCGCATGAATTCGCCTTCGTGCGGGGTGAGAATCAACGGAGCGGGGACACTCTTGTCCGCATCAGTGTTCGGTATTTCCGCAGGCATCCTGCCTGCCTCATTTGCAGAAGCCTGCACGTCAGTAAGGGCGGTATCAGGAAGTTGAGCGTTTCGCCCTTGCTCACGCGCGGGCTTTTGCATTTGTTCGCCCTTACTTGGTGCGTGCTTTTGCAATAAATCGCTGGGCGGATTGAAAAACCACAACGCCCCCGCGTCGACGATCACAGGAACCTTGCGCGTTTCAACAATATCGCGCACCAACTTTTCGATTGAAACGTCATTCGCGTCGAGTCCGCATCCGACGGCAATGGCGTCGGCATCTGAGATTAGTTCTTGCGTAGCGACCTCACTGTCGATTCCCTTAAGAATTACATCCGGCAGCAGCCGCGAAGCGATCTCCGCCTTTGCTTCCTTCGGGCACGCGACCGTCACCAACCCGACACCCGAACGCATCGCCGCATTCCCCGCCAAAACCGCCGCACCGGAATAGTCATTCGAGCCTGCGATCAACAAAGTGTGCCCGCGTTTGTTTTTATATGAGTCTTTCGAGAATTCAGTCGCTCGCAGCCATAATGCCGAATCTTCCTTTTCCGCCTGATACAACTGAGTAATCTGTTTGTCGATCAGGTCCCTCGGTGAACCAATATCCGCAACGACGAGTTTTCCGTTTGATCGTGACGCAGGTGGAAGGACGTTTGCAGGCTTTGGTGACGTGAACGTCACCGTGACATCTGCGTGAATAGACTTGCCGTCCTGATTCGGGATGTCCGAGTTCAGCCCTGAAGGCACGTCGACGGAAACGAATTGAGGAGTTCCATAAATCCGCTTCCACTCGTTCAGGATGCCAATCTGCTCGTCAAAAAAACCTTCAAGCTTCCGATTCAGCCCGGTTCCAAATAGTGCATCGACCACCATGTCAACTACGTCGTAATCGGAATTATCCATCCAATCGCTTACTCCGTTATCTTCGGTTTCGGGTTGGACCTCAGAAAGCTTCAACTTTGGCGAAAATAATGACTTCGCCTTGCGCTGCACTTTTTCAAAATTAACTCGCGCGTCGCCGTTCGTCTCGACGACCTTACCGAAGAGCTCGACCGTGACCACGGCGCCGGCGTCTGAAAGCATCCTCGCCAACGCCGCGCCGTCGCCACCGTTGTTGCCTTTGCCGCAGAGAATGAGGATCGACTTGCCCTTGACCGAGCTGCCGAGTTTTTCGGTGATGACGCGGGCAACGGCGTGGGCGGCGTTTTCCATCAGGATGATCGACGGAATGCCGTATCGCTCGGTCGTCAGCCGATCGACCTCGCGCATTTGTGCGGCTGTTAGCACTTTCAGCATTGCCAACTAATCTACCACAAAGAAAACTAGCCACGAATTGCACGAATTTCACAAATAAGAAAATTCCCTATTGGTGTAATTCGTGCAATTCGTGGCTAAAACTCTTTGCCTATTTTAGACAAAATTTGTCTGCCACTGTGCTTGGTCGCTTGATTCTTCCGTTCATTTAAAACAAACGTCTATTTCACAACGGTTTCCACAAATCGATCACGGTTTTTTGTAGATATCTTCCCGCTTCTGAAAGCCGTCTTTTATCACGGTTTCGTCGATGTTTGTTTTATCGACCGAGATCGGCTCGATCAGTATCGAAGGCACTTCTGTCCGGCCATTATTAACCGTTCGGGTCGCATTTACCTTCTCGCCTTTGGCAAGAGCAAATGCGGCGTCGGCTGCGGCGGGCGCAAGTTTGATGATCGGCTTATAAACGGTCATCGATTGCGTTCCGGCGACGATCCGCTGCAACGCCGCAAGCTCGGCATCCTGCCCCGATATCCAAACCTTTCCGGCAAGCCCCTGAGCCGCCAACGCCTGTATCGCACCGCCGGCAGTTCCGTCGTTCGACATCACGACGGCCTGCACGTTGTTCTGGTGCTGAGTCAAGGCATTTTCGACATGCTTCAGGGCTTCGTCCGCAAGCCATTCCTTTGCCCATTGATCGGCGACGACTTTGATATCGCCGCGGTCGATCGCCGCCTGCAAAATGTTCAATTGCCCTTTGCGAAGCAGCGCCGAATTATTATCCGTCGGCGCACCGCCGATCAAAACATAATTC
>JBOGOW010000464.1:0-3285 GCA_050748285.1 Pyrinomonadaceae bacterium | reverse complement strand
CCTCAGGCGCGGCTTCGAGCACTTTTGAAAGATCGCTGAGTGACAAAGCCCAAAGCTCTTTGCGAGAATATGCTTCGGCTCTACCAACGTAAGCCGACATCGCGGTCGGGTTCATCTCAATGGCTTTTGAGTAATCGTCGATGGCGGGATCGATTTTGTCATTCGATGCGTTTTCGGCACCGCGCTTTTCGTAGAATGCAGCATCGGGTGGTTTTACTTCCGGTTTCGCAGCCGGCTCCGGCAATGACGGAACCACGGATGCGATCTTTACGATAGCCGCCTTATTCCGAATCGAATCGAGAAGTTCCTTGCCGGCGCCGGCAGACTCCAGTTCTTTCTCGATTTGCGGCGTTAAAGTGAATGTTACGCCACGTTTTGAAACCGCTTCCGAAAGGATCGAATTTCGTTCTTCGAGAGTCGCCTTTTTAGATCGCAATGCTATCAACAGATCGGCAAGCGACAAATTCGCCGCTTGGCCGATGGCATTACCGGCGATCAACATTAATAACATTGCACAGAATGTCGCTGCAAAAACCGTTCGGAAGCGCTTTAGATGCGCGTACAAAAATGCGGGTCTCATATACTTTCCTCTTAATGTTTAGTTGTCGTTTATCAGGTCATCGACCGTGACCTTTTTCGGCGCAGGAGTTTTTGCGGGAGCCGCCGACTGCGCTTTTGATTTATCCGGCTGGGCGCCTGGCACTGTCCTTGCTTTTTTGGCTTGTCCGCTTTCGGTTGGGTTCGACGTTGGGTCCGGGCTGACTACTGTCTCGGATGCGGCTGAAGGCTGCGAGAGATCGGGCGACGTTTCGTTCGTCGCTGGCGGCAATTCAACTGCGGGTACGCTTGGCGCTTCGCCGGCAAATTCCGACTGCGTTTCAGCGGGTGTTGGCGGAGTATTATCACTGCCGCCCATAAACATCCAGCCTATTATGACGAGCAAAACGATAAATCCGGCCGCCGCACCAAGTATCGGGATCGGCAGCTTTATTTTAGGAGAATCTTCCTGAAAATCGCGAAACTCGAAATTGCTGTGCTGAACGGTTTGCGGCACTTCCGGTGCTGTGGGCGGTTCATTTTCAAACAGTTCAAAAACTTCAGGAACTGTGCGGAGCGCCGTTTGGGGTGAGTCCGTGCCGATCTCAAGAACGTCTTCTTCGTCTTTAGTCTTAGCAGTTTTCACCGGCTGGGTCGGATCCAGACCCGAAAGTTCCAGCAGCGTTTCTTCCGCGCGTTCGAGTTCTTGTTTAATGGCAGCAGCCGCTTGCCGCTGCTCGGCCTGATTCTTTTCTTTTTCGGCATGAAGGCTTGCCAGCTTTGCCTCTACACTCTTGCGTTCATCTTCCGCTTCGCGCTCAAGTCGTTCGGCCTCAATTCGCTTTTCTTCCTGTTCCGCTTCGAGTTCAGCCAGCCGCTTTACGGCGCTCTCACGTTCCTCTTGCGCTTTTGCCTCGAGCCGTTTCTTTTCTTCGATCCGGCGTTCCATTTCGACCCTTAGCCTTTCCTGCTCTGCCAAAAGCTCTAATCGCTTCCGTTCTTCGATCTGTTTTTCTTTTTCAGCTTCAAGGGCTATCCGTCGCCCCTCTATCTGCTTTAGTTCTTCGTCCAATTTGGCCTGTTCGGCTTCGAGTTCGCGCTGACGCTCCTCGGCCTTCATTCGTTCGAGCTCAAGTCCTACATCGGCCTTTATTTCAGGAGCCGCGACCGGAGCGAGATCCAGTTCCAATTCGACGTTTTCAGATGTTTCGGGCATCATTGTCGTATTTTCCGGCATCGCCGAATGAAGCACTTTTGACATTACGGCAGCCGAATAGAACCGAAGCTCACGACGAATTTCCATTGCCTTAAGCAACGCCAGCGAGATATCTGCCGGTACCGCAGGGTTTACATCGGACGGCTTTTTCAATGGATCGGGGTTGCCTTCGTGAACGGCTATCGAGCGCTCTAATGCATCGGGCGGCAAAACACCGGTCATTACGTGATATAGACATGCACCAAGCGAATAAATGTCGCTTCTGGCGTCCGGCTTGGTCAACAGGACACGTTCGGATCGCTCGTCATAATCCTTTATAAGTTGATTTTGAGATACATGATCGAGTTCCGGCCAAAGCTGCTCAAGCGGCGTGTAGTGATCGCCTGTTCCATCATTCTGTTGAGCGGCGTGATTTCGAAATGAACCCGGGAAAGGTGATTTTCCTATATCGGCCATTACCAGCTTTGCAGTTTTGTCGTTTGCGAACCAGATATTATCCGGCCTAATTGAGCAATGGAAAACCGGAGGCGAAAGTTTGTGCAGGTATTGGAGTGCTCCCAGAAGCTGATTTGCCCAACCCAGCACGACGGAGACATCGGGTCGCGGCTCATCCGCGTCCAGAAACTTGTTCAGATCGCATCCGGCACTCGGTTCCAAAACCAGATACTGACTTCCGATCTCGGAAAAATACCCGCGCACGCCGACGAGCGATTCATGTCTTATTTTCGTGAGCACTTTTGCAACGCCGAAAAATGCAGCGTCAATACCTTCGCGCTGTGATTGCGTGACTACTTTACCGGAGACGCCGGCGTTTTCTTTTATGACGACTTTGGAGTTGTTGACCGTATCGTAGGCTTCGTATAGGCCGCTATCTCCAAAATGGCTGAATTGTTCAATGACGCGATAGCGTCCTTTCTGCAGGATTTGATTTGAGGTGAGCATATTGAATGTGCGGGATCGGACGGGAGCTTCAGTCCGACTTCAACAGTATATAACGCAATGAGTTAAAAATGGAAGTGTTTTGTTAAAAAAAGTTGTTTTTTTTGAAAAAAAATCGAGATTGATCGTATTTCGTAACAAATAAGGACAGAATGCGTATGATTAAACCTGGGTTTTAGCTGAGTTTCGGTTAACGCAATACAGAATCAGAACGCGTTTTGAGAAGTGCACCAGTGTTTTGTAACCTAAATTATTCAAACGCTTTTTTGTTCCATCCGTGTTGGTTTCGTGTCGTGCGCGTGGTTTCAGTCCGCTGTAAAAACCCTGAACCACGAATTCAAAGGTAATCTGCCGACCGCTCCGGTGTTTCGATTCTGCGCGGGGCATCTATGTTTCTGTGAAACGTTTGAAACAAATGAAACGCCTGAAACGCCTGAAACATTTGAAACATCTGAAACACGTAACGGCGGGAATGCCGGGCCGATCCGATGATGAAGGTCGAACTCATTACGAGAATTGTTTTCTGTGTGTTTCGAATAATCAGCCATCGAGGTTCGGTCGCACCGGCAGAATGTAACCATACCACAGCGTTG
>JBOGOW010000463.1:0-3302 GCA_050748285.1 Pyrinomonadaceae bacterium | reverse complement strand
GTCCTGCACCGACGAATAGCTTGAAATTGCCTTGCGGCTTCGCCGCCCGATGTGCGGAATGGCTTGGCCTTTCCGACGAGTCACCCAATTTCTTTTGAGGCTCCGTCTCCGCTCCGGTTCGCAGTATCGCGGTTTGGTCGGTTGTCTGGGCAAATTGCCGAGTCGACTCATCCCCAGCGAACTGGCCGCCCGCTGACGTCCCGACGGGTCGGGATTCTGACAAGATCGCCGTCGCCGGCTCATTCTCCAGACTCCCGTCTCCGGTCTCTCGTCTTCCCGAGGCAGGGCCTTCGAGCAGCGCATTGCCGTCGTCGAGACAATACAGCAATGTGTCGTCATAATAATCGCGTCTGCATTCTGGGCATCGTTTCATAAGTAGCTTATTTTCCGGCAGCAACACGTATAGTTTATTTGCGCCGCTCGATTTTCTCGCAAATTTCCTGAAACTTCGGTTCCGATCGAAATACCTCGAAAATCGGATCACAGCGCGTCCACATCAAATGGATCGCGCGCAACTGCCTGGCTTTTTCGAGCATGTCGAGTGCTTTCGGCATCTCACCGAGTTCGGCAAGTATCACCGCCGAAGCAACTGGCGAGACATATCGATGTTTTGTTTGCTCCTCCAGTTCATTGAGCAGGCCTCGAGCTTCATCCGTCTGTCCGGCTTTGACGAGTGCTTTGCCGAGGTAGCCATAAATTGTCAGCCCGCTATCCTTAACGGCCATTCGAAAGTGGTCGATCGCCTTGCCGAGATCTCCCTTTTGGCCGTACGCCCAGCCGATCACCCAGTGGGAAAAGAAAAAATCGGGCAATAATTCAAAATTTTCGTATGAAAGTTCTATGGCTTTGTCGTACTGACCAGCGCAGCACAACGCCCTGGCTAAAGTCGCATTCACTACAGGCGAAAGCGGGTCCAGCTTCAATGCGAGCTTCCCCTCAGCAATTGATTCTTCGAAACGTGCCAGTGCCGCAAGCACGGAACAAAGCCAGTAATGGGCCAACGACGAATTTGGGTTGATCGCAATCGCTTTTCGCAGTTCTTTTTCACCGTAATCGATATCAAACTCGAAGAACGTCTTGTATATCGCCAGCGAAGAATGGCATTCGGCAAGTGCAGGGCCAAGCTCGATCGCCTTTTCAACCGCCAACCTGACTTTCGGCTCCATCTCGCCCGGCGAGCATGCCTCAAAATATGCAAGGAATGTGTAACAGTCTGCCAGACCGGCATATGCCGAGGCGTAAATTGGATCGAGTTCGATGGCCCGCTCGAAACACCGGATCGCTTTTGTGAAATCCGGATAGGTACGACGGCTCCACAAGGCACGGCCTCGCAAGTAGAGTTCGTGAGCTTCCGCATTCTCAGTAGCTTTCTTCAACACTGCCGACTTTACATCGCCGAACAGTTTCAATTTCAGAGCATCGACTACCGCAAGCGTAATTTCGTCCTGTACATCAAAAATGTCGCGCATTTCGCGGTCGTAACGCTCCGACCAAACGTGATAACCGTCCGACGCATTTACCAACTGGACGGTTATCCGCAATCTATCGCCGGACTTTCTGACGCTGCCCTCAAGAATGTTCCTAACACCCAATTTCTGACCGATCTCGCTGATCTCCGTATCTTTGCCCTTAAAGGAGAACGCGGATGTGCGGGCGGCGACTTTGAGACCGTCAATCTTGGCAAGAGCATTCAACAATTCCTCAGCTAAACCATCGCAGAAATATTCATCATCTGGGGAACTGCTGAGATGTGCGAAAGGCAGGACGGCTATCGATACTCCGACTTCGCCCGACAATACAGGAATCGCCTGCATGACAGCCGTCGGCGATTCCTCGCCTGGTGCAAAGGAAGGCAAAGTCACGGTCGCTGCCTCGTCAGCCGCGATCTGACTGACCGGAACAGAACCTTGGACGAGCGGAGTTCCATCCTCAAGACAGAAACTCAGCGTGTCATCATAATAATCTCGTCTGCATTCAGGGCATCGTTTCATAGGGTAATTGGTTTAGTGCCGGCAACGATTATAAACTCTTTTTGCAAATCCGCCGTTTTGTCGGGGTTGTTAGTCAGTAAAACGACTGATTTAATTTTCAAATCGGTCAGAATTTCAGCAGCCGGGTGATAGCTGCGGGCGTCGGCCTTGTAGCCTGCTTTTACGTACGCTTCGCTTTGGCTGAATCCGGCTTTCTTATATTGAGTGCTTTCCATCAATGCCAGGTGTCCGTTGCCTTTTCCTTCCTGATCGAGGTAAATAATGACGCCGCGCCCCTTTTTCTGTATCGCAGTTTGGGCGAAAGCCATTTCAGCGGCGCATCCGCATTCGATACTGTTGAAAACATGTCCGCCGATACAAGCAGAATGGATGCGGACCAGAACGTTTTCGCCATTCTCAACATCGCCCTTCACAAGCGCGATCGACTCTGCCTGGCCGTCGTAGTAAAGAATCTCCGAGAATGTACCGAATTTGGTCTGTAATTCTCGTTGGGCGAGTCGTATGTTCATTATTCCTTGTTAGAAGAAGCGTTCACCACAACTTCTCATACTCCTTCTTTGCCTCGATGAGTATGGGCAGGTCTGCGTCGGCATCTTTCCAGAGGGTAAAGAAATCTTCGTATGACTTGCGGGCGAGCGCCGTATCGCCGGAAACCGCGGCCGAGCGGGCTATGCCTAAATGTGCCAGCGGATAAAGTGTCGAGACAAAGAAATCCGCCTGACCTCTGCGGTCGATTATCTTTTGGAATTCGGCAGCGGCTTCGGCACCTTTGCCGAGGCGCAGAAAAGATAAGCCGCGCAAGTATTGGGGTTGAAAGTCGGCGGCGGCTTCGTAGCGTTTTACAGGTTCCAGCAATTGAATTGCAGCAGCCGGTTGCCCGCGCTGCAGCTCGATAGCGGCTCGAATGGCGGGCAGCCAGATACCGTTAAACCTCGTGTCATTCGGATAAAGCGGCGCTAATTTTGCCGCATGTGCCTGTGCCTGGCTGAACGCGCCGCACAACGCCAGTGCGACAGCGCTCCCTGAATAACTCGTGTCGTTGACGGAAGAAAGGGCTTGCTCCGCCTTCTGTTTGGCGGTCTGACAATCGCCGAACTCTGCACTCGTCATAGCGTCACGGTTTGCCATTCGCGCTACAAGCCCTTTTAGACCGCCGCGTTCGACCATGAGCGTAGCCTGGTTTGAGAGGTCTTTTGATTTTCTCCATTTGCCATCCAGTGCCGCCGTTTGAGCCTGGAGAGCGAGAGACCAGTATTGATAAGAATTCGCATCGTGCCAGCCTAGCTGCCGCGACATCGCAGTGGTGTCACC
>JBOGOW010000462.1:0-3305 GCA_050748285.1 Pyrinomonadaceae bacterium | reverse complement strand
TTGCTTTGTCATACTGGCGGGCAACAAAATACGCATACGCAAGCAATCCAGGTTGCGTTGTTTGGTCAAGTTCCGCTGCCCGTTTCCCGTAGAACAGGGCCTCATCGAATCGTCCAACGTTCGACAGATAAGTAAAAAACGTGAAGTTGGCCAAATAGGAGTTTGGCTCAAGCTCCAGCGCTTTTATAATTTCTTTCTCCGCTCCCGTCCAGTCGAAATTGCTATATTTAGATACGCCCAAAAAGACATGACCGTCGGCAAGCGCGTCATCAAGCTCTAGTGCTTTTAGCGCCGCCCACTCAAGTTTTTGCCCTGACTCCTTCGCGGTCCAGAAGCCGCGATTTCCCATGAAATAATAGCTAAAGGCTATCCCCGTATATGGGAGTGCGTAGCTCGGATCTTTCTTTATCGCCTGTTCGTAATACTCAATGCTTTTCTCAAAACCCTCTTTTGTTAGTTTATTGGAGTAATGCCGTCCCAAAATGTAAAGCTGATAAGCCTCGGCATTCTCTGTGTACTGCTTAACCAGTTGCTTTTTCTCTTCGGCGGAGAGCCGCAGCCGCAGCCCATCTGAAATCTGCCGCGCGATCTCACCCTGAACGACGAGAAGATCCGACAGATTGCTGCTGTATTGCCCGCCCCACAGTCGGCGGTTGTCTCTCACATCCACCAACTCGGCACTGATCGCGAGGTTCTCCCCTTGCTGCGTCAGTCTGCCCATCAGCACGGCATTGACATTCAACTCGCGCCCGACCGTCTGCGGGTCTATCTGCTTTCCCTTGTAACGCAGAACCGAGGTTAGCGCGATGACTTTCATGTCAGGCAGCCGCGAGAGACTGTTGATGATGCTGTCGCTGATCCCGTCCGAGACGTATTCGGTGTTCGTATCGCCGGTCGCGTTGACAAACGGCAGGACTGCGATCGATTTGACTTCGTTCGGACTGACGGAAGGGTCGGGCTGGAAATTGAAAGACAACAAGACAGTCAGAAAAATCGCGCTCAAAAACCCGACGCCGAAAAGGATAATCCGCACATTCCGTTTCGGCATTGCGACAGACGGAGAGCGGGTTGCATCGGATTCAAAAGTTGGAGTATGAGACTCGACTGCGCTCGGTGTTTCGGCGGTTTCTCGAGAATCAGGGTTGTCGTTTGCGGAGTTCGCCGCAGCCGGTTCGCGGATTTCATCTACCTCGGCGACAAAACGATAGCCTTTTTTGGCCACCGTTTCAATAAATTTATTGCCGTTTTCGTCCTCGCCTAAAACCTTCCGCAGCGTATAGACGATTCGCGCTATGTTTGCTTCCTCGACAAACGAATCCGACCAGACAAGATGCAAAAGTTCTTCTTTTTCAACCAAATGGCCGTTGCGCAGAACAAGAGCGGCAAGAACATCAAAAACCTTAGGTTCCAATGAGACGGGAACACCGTTGTCGAATAAACGACGCTCTTCGACATCTAGCCGAAACGACCGAAAACAGTAAGAATGGCCTTCTTTGGCGTTCATTTCGCGCCCCGAAAAATTCAGGAGAGAATCAGGATGTTTTCCCAAAGACATTTTTAACCTCCGACGTTCATTGTGAATGTGCACTTGGCAAAAAGTGCAATATGTCGGCTGTATTAATGCTTCGGTGTAAAAGCAAATATGCCTCGCATTATACAGCCGACGAAAACTTTAAGCAATAAAAAGCCGGTGAATCCAGACCTCGAAAACTTCACTGAGCGAAAAAAAATAAAAAGGAGCCAAATACTATGAATTACAAACTACTCAAGAATTGTCTTTGGACAATCACGATTTTATGTTGCTCGACAGCAATAACCACATTTTCGCAGAACGAAGGACCAGCGGTTACCGCGCCGGAAACCGCCGGGAGTTTTTCAACTTTTAGCGCACCGCAAAATATGGGCGCGGTACTAAATGCGCCGGAAATGGAACAGTCGCCGGCTCCCGCGCCAAACGGTCTCAGTCTTTACTTCACGAGCAATCGACCGGGCGGACAAGGTGGGAACGATATATACGTTTCGCAGCGAACCACTCTCTCATCGGCTTGGGGAGCGCCACAAAACTTAGGCACGACTCTTAACACAAGCAGTAATGATACTGTTAGCAATATCTCACCGGATGGCCGTGAGATGTTTCTTACAAGCAATCGTGCCGGCGGAAGCGGCGGTTCCGATTTATATGTTTCAACTCGCACCAACGTCAACGATGATTTCGGTTGGACTGCTCCGGTGAATCTCGGCCCAGTAGTAAATTCAACGCTGCTGGATGTCGGCGGAGTCTATTTTACCGACTCTGCAACTGGTGCAGGCACGTTTTTTTTCTGGAGCGACCGCGCTGAAACTGGTTTGGGTGATATATATCAAAGCACGCGAAATGCCGATGGCACCTTTAACACACCACAACCCGTCGGCGAGTTAAACAGTCCGGCATCGGAGCGAGGCATCGCAATAAGCCGCAGCGGCTTGGAAATGTATATTAGCTCAAATCGTTTCGGTCCGGCAGCCGTGTTCGCGATATTCGTTTCAACACGCGCCTCAACATCTGCATCGTGGAATCTTCCGATTTTCGTGGCCGGTCTCAACGAGGGCAGCACCAGTTCACCTGCACTATCCGCAGACGGCACTATTATTTATTTAGCATCGAATCGCACCGGCACTTTCGGGATGGGCGATTTGTATTCATCCACTCGCGTCAGCGTCAATCGCAGTGCGCCAGCAGACTTTGACGGCGATGGACGAACCGACATTTCGGTCTTTCGTCCGTCGGAAGGCAATTGGTACATAATGCGTTCCGGAGGTGGAATCGACATTGTTCCATGGGGACTTCCTGGTGACAATCCTGTTCCCGGCGATTACGACGGCGACGGGAGGGCCGATACGGCAATCTTTCGACCATCGGAAGGCAACTGGTACGTGATCAATAGTTCGAATTTTTCTTTATCGATTCAGCAATGGGGACTTCCCGGGAATATAGATATACCCGTTTCCGGCGATTTTGATGGAGATGGAAAATTTGATCGCTCTGTTTTCCGGCAAGGCGTTTGGCATATTTTGCGATCAACCGGAGGGATAGATGTCGTCAATTGGGGCCTCGTTGGTGATATTCCTGTATTATCCGATCGTTCCCAATAAAAGTTATCCGCGAATGAGGTTGTCTAAAAAAGCGGAAAAACTAAAGAAATGTAACCACGAAGCAACTGTGTTAAAAGTCAAGTTCAAGACAGTAGTGGTTTGACTTGCCATGCTCGGTTATTTTTGAGGATGGCGTTTAGGGTAATAAGTAATTTTCTAGCACAGGCGATGAG
>JBOGOW010000461.1:0-3308 GCA_050748285.1 Pyrinomonadaceae bacterium | reverse complement strand
GCTCGTGAATTATCTTCGGGCGGAGTTGGTTTTCGAAATAGCTCCGACACAAAAGGAAATGCGAAAGGCGTTATCGAGCGCACTTTCACACCCGAGTTTCGAAACCGTCTTGATGCGTGGGTTCCGTTTAAGGCGCTCGATATCGAAAATATTAAACTGATCGTCGATAAATTTATCAAGGAGCTTAATGGTCAGCTTGCGGAGAAACGAGTGCTTGTAAAACTAACGGACGAAGCGCGTGAATGGCTCGCGACGAATGGTTTCGACGCGCGTTACGGCGCCCGCCCGATGTCGCGGCTTATCCACGAAAAAATAAAACAGCCGCTTGCGAACGAGATCCTTTTCGGAAAGCTTGCCAACGGTGGATCGGTTTCAATTAATGAGAAAGATGGCGATCTGTATTTGAAATTTTAGCCTGCAAATACAGCACTAAAAATAAAAAGCCCGGCGATTGCTCGTCGGGCTTTGTTATATACAGACTTGAAAATCAGCTTACGCTATTTTTTCTTTGCTGCGGGTTTTTTCTTAGCTGCCGGTTTCTTGGCTGCGGGTTTTTTTGCCGCTGCTTTTTTCTTCGGAGCTGCTTTCTTAGCTACCGGTTTTTTTGCTGCGGGTTTTTTTGCCGCTGCTTTTTTCGGAGCTGCTTTCTTAGCTGCCGGTTTCTTGGCTGCGGGTTTTTTTGCCGCCGCTTTTTTCGGAGCTGCTTTCTTTTTTGCTGCTGGTTTTTTTGCTGCCATAATTTTTTTTCCTTCTCTTATATTTCTAAATTTGGTTTTGAGGTAAAACGTGAGTAACCGTTTATAAACGTATCACAACTTTGCGACAGATGCGCAAGTTTTTTTTCATCATTGAAAAAAAAATTTTTCTATTTATTTCCTAGTTCTTCGCGTTTTTTTTTACAAAAGTTTTTTACAGGCGGCTTGTGTAAAACTTTTACTCGAACTTCTCAATTCCGGGATGTTAAATTTGTACTCAAATTCCGATCGTAGAAATGTGCGCGACTAACGAGATTGTTGTTCATATTTTTCTATGTGCATTGTTAGACAACACGTTTCGCATTTCGATTAAGTTCGTAAAATCAATTTCCGATCGGGTCGCCCGGTGGTGTTGCGAGCGGCGAGGTTTGTTTTCGCGGAGCGTCGGGCCTCGCCAGAAAACGCTCGATGTCGTCAGCGGTTGAGCGATAATGCGCTGCGTTCGCTCCAGTTGTCGGAGTTTGCTTTAGCATCGACAACAACGAGCGCAAAGCTTCAGTCGCGACTGCGCGGACTTGCGGCTGGGCATTTGCATCGGCAGCAAGATCCATAAGACGCGCGACCGTAAGGGACTGCACGTCTTGTTGAATTGCTACCAAACGCGGATCGGTTTGCTGTGGCGCTTTCCATGTCGCGGAAATTAGTGCACCGACGACCTCGCTAAAGTGCGGATTGGTTTTGTTGCGGGCATTGAAGCTGATCGCGCGAGCCGCGCGGTTTGGTTCGAGCAAGCCGCTGATCACAAGATCGGCAGCGATCTCGGCAGCACCGAGCGCGTCGAAAACGGGTGCGGTGCGTTTTGCAAAAAGCTCTGAACGATCAGAACCGTAACCGAATGCGAGCGGCGGCAGCAGCCGCAACGTGCGTTCGGAGATCAGCAATTCTTCGGGCTTGATAGTTTCAAGCACTGCACGAATCGCATCACGCTGTCGCTCGCCCGGAACGATCTCGATCGGCGTTTCCGGGATCGGTCCATTCGCACTTCTGACAGAAAACTGATAATACGCACCGCCGATCGTTTTCGTCGCCGCAGTCAATTGATACCGGTGATGAAGATAAAGCGGCAGGAATTTATTTTCGAGTTCGGAAAGCGGCACAGCCATTGGGATATTCTGAATACCGAATTGATCGAGAGCGATGCGGCGAACCTTCATTTCGTGTCGCAGCATCGCGACCGGATCGTTCCCATTGTCCCACAGATTCGCAAGCGGGTTGGCCGCGCTTGCGGGGCGCGCATCGCTATCGGAAAGGAATAACATCCCGCTTGCGATTCCATCGCGGACGAGCTTTTCAAGTTCCGCATTTTCGGTCGCAGGCGTAAATTCGGAATAGGCATATCGCACGGCGAATTTATCGAATGTGCCGATGCCGACCGCATACGCATTTGAAAGATCGAGTTTGCCGTTCTTTATCTCGACCAATGGCGCAGGATAATCCATCACCGACGCACGGCCATATGTGCTTGCCGCAAAGTTGTGTGAAAAGCCAAGCGTATGGCCGACCTCGTGTGCAGAAAGCTGTCGAATGCGTGCGAAAGACATAGCGGTGATCTCTTTTGCCGAGTCGTCCGCAGCGAGATAATCGACGTCCGGCATCAGACCGAAATCGCAGGCGCTGTTCGAGGAATACTGCGGCGACATTCCAGTGCCGAGAAGAAAATCCTGCCGAGCGCGCTGCGAATCGAGCGTAACGTCGCCCTTCAAAATCTCGCCGGTGCGCGGATCGACGACGCTGCTGCCGATCGACCAGCCGCGTGTCGAGCGATGCACCCAATTGATCACGTTGTAGCGAATGTCCATCGGGTCGGCGTCCGGCGGCAGCACGCGAACCTGAAACGCGTTGCGAAATCCGGCAGCCTCGAACGCCTGATTCCACCACGAAGCGCCTTCGATCAACGCGTCCTGAATCGCTTTCGGTGCACCGCTATCGACGTAATAGACTATCGGTTTTACGGCTTCGCTGACGGCGGCCTCTCGGTCTTTCTTTTCAAGCCGATGACGAATGATCCAGCGTTTTTCGAGGTCTTCGTTTATGTCGGTCCCGTAATCGTAAAAGCTGATCGGGATCGAACCGGTTCGCGGATCGAATTGTCTCGGGCGATATTTGTCGTCCGGCAGTTCAACGAATGAATGACGCTGGCGAACCGTAACGTGCTTGCCGGTCGGCGTAACTTGGTTGACCAAATTGCGCGCAGCTGAATTTGAGGTGAGCGTAACGGTCGCCTCGACCTCCGTGTTTTTAGGAAAGCCTTTCGTGTTTGGCAAAAACAGCGCGCTGCGGCTTTCATCGAAACTAAAATTTCCCTGTTGTGCCTGATTCAGCCGGTCGGCTACGCCGTGTGCATCGCGGATGAGAAAGCTCGTAGCGTCGATCAAAACTTTATCGTCCTCTGCGGCCTCGATCTTGAATCCCCAAATGACCGATCGTGCGAATGATTCCTCGACCGACTTCTTCTGCTTTTCATCGCCGGTCGCGCGGAAATCGTAGTTCGGCTGAACAAGCAAAATCTTGTTGCCCGCACGCTCGAACTTCACGATCTTTGTACTTCCAAGC
>JBOGOW010000460.1:0-3313 GCA_050748285.1 Pyrinomonadaceae bacterium | reverse complement strand
GGTTGTAAAATGTCTCCACGCACGTGGAGATGAACCGCCGCTCTTAGCGATGCTGTGAACTCACATTTAAATGTCTCCACGCACGTGGAGATGAACCGGTGCGGTCGGCGTCGAAAATGCCGACACGCGCAATGTCTCCACGCACGTGGAGATGAACCGGCCGTGAGCGAAACGAGTTTACGGATTACTTCAATGTCTCCACGCACGTGGAGATGAACCGGTGCGGTTTGAAGTCCGTCGGACTCGCCACTGAATGTCTCCACGCACGTGGAGATGAACCGGAATGTCAGCAAGAGGTGTTCAGGGTTGACAGAATGTCTCCACGCACGTGGAGATGAACCGATCACGTTAAGCAATTATTGGTATCCAATCATAATGTCTCCACGCACGTGGAGATGAACCGAACGTTATCGCGACGCGCCTCACGGTCTATATAATGTCTCCACGCACGTGGAGATGAACCGCTTCGCCGTAAAGCGGTATCGTGCCCGTCGGTAATGTCTCCACGCACGTGGAGATGAACCGAACCCGAAGGCACACTTCTTAAAGAAGGCGTGAATGTCTCCACGCACGTGGAGATGAACCGGCAACAGATCGGTCGCCACATCGTCCGGCCCAAATGTCTCCACGCACGTGGAGATGAACCGATGTCCTATGAAGAAGATTTTCAGATTGATGAAATGTCTCCACGCACGTGGAGATGAACCGGCTGTGGCGAATAATCAACAGCATCCACGCCGAATGTCTCCACGCACGTGGAGATGAACCGAATGGGAAGAAGGCATTACCAACGAGGCGCATGAATGTCTCCACGCACGTGGAGATGAACCGGCAAAGCCCTTAAAACCCTACTAACCCGTGTGAATGTCTCCACGCACGTGGAGATGAACCGCAGAAGACAAAACGCTGAAACGCACCGAGGCCAATGTCTCCACGCACGTGGAGATGAACCGGTTATCCGGCTTTTCCGCTGATTTACAGACGAAATGTCTCCACGCACGTGGAGATGAACCGTTCAATGGAACGACTAAGCAAATACAGCGTGGAATGTCTCCACGCACGTGGAGATGAACCGCAGAGCAATCACTAAAAGACATTAAAAGACAAAATGTCTCCACGCACGTGGAGATGAACCGGTTCTCCTTGAACTATTGGAGTGGCTAGAAACAATGTCTCCACGCACGTGGAGATGAACCGGTATTATGACCGCAACCGAACTAGTCCAATACAATGTCTCCACGCACGTGGAGATGAACCGTTCGCGTTTTTTTGCTGTTCGTGGAGTTTTATAATGTCTCCACTCACGTGGAGATGAACCGCACCGGGTGAGATGTTTCAATTTGATATGTCGAATGTCTCCACGCACGTGTGTCCATGTCTCACTGTCAGTCTTCGAGAATCATCAATATTGCAAGCCTGACCCTTTATCTGTTCTTTATCTGTTTCACGGCGTGGTTTGCGCAACGGCGTTCAGCGAATCGTAGATTCACAAATCTACTTCGAAGGATCGAAATGTACGCTGCGAACAAGTTCGACCTTTGTTCCTTTAGATATTTCCACAATATGAGTGACGATACCAATGCCCTTCTCTTTATTTGTGTAAAATATTTCCCGAGGTGATTGGGAGCCATCCCTTTGGTATTTCGTTAAGTCTACCATTAATTCGGAAAGTTTGATGTCGTCAAACGTATACACGAAAAATTGTATTACTGTACCAACTTTTATTGGTCGTCCACAATATTTTTGGTCCTGTTTTTTCGTGCTGTACCCAACAGTCAGTTTTTCAATTTTTGACGAATAAGTTTGGAATGCACTGTTTTTGTTTTTTGTAATCGAATCGCCTAATCGTTTTTCGACTTCATCCCTGCTAGAGCTACAAGGTGAAATAAACCCCCAGCGAGCCTCAAGGTCGATTTTCCTTTGTGCGACGGCGACGGTTGTGTTAAAGATCGTTGAAATGAGTCCTGCAATCAACACGAAAATAAATCCATTCTTCATAATTCCTCAAAGTAAAGGTATTTCAGGAAACATCAATCGTACTACTATTGTGGGCCACAGTGTATCTTTAACTCATCGTTCCAATATTTGCTCGCGGCTTTTCTATCTCCGCCCACGAATAATTTGCCCGTATCATCGTTCAACCCAGATTACGCAATAGGAATTTTCTAATGCGTAGCGATAGAATAACATGAGGTATGGAATTTGAGATAAAATATACAAATAAAGAGGTTAGTCCGTGGGGCGGGATGGTTTTATTGCGTCAGATGATGGATAAAATGGAGTATCGCAATGTGATAATGGGGAATAGAGATTTGCCGCAGCCGGGGTCGAATCGGGGGTACGAACCGGTGACGATCATCGAGGGATTTATGGCGAGCGTTTGGTGTGGTGCGAATCGTTTTTTGCACACGGAGGTAACGCGGCACGACGGGACATTGGGAAAGATATTTGGGTGGAAGCGGGTGCCGGGGCAGGATGTTTACAAACGATATTTCAAGAAGTTCACGATAGGTGCGAACGCTCGGGTGAGCGATTATTTCTATCGGTGGATATTCTCGAACATAAAATTCGACAACTTTACGCTTGACTGCGATTCGTCGGTAATAACGCGATACGGTGAACAGGAAGGAGCACACAAGGGGTACAATCCGCAGAAGCCGGGTCGGAATTCGCATCATCCGCTGATCGCGTTTGTGGCGGATATAAAGATGGTGGCGAACATGTGGCTGCGGAGCGGCGACACATCATCGTCGAACAATTTTCTTTCATTTTTGGAAGACACGCTCGCCAAGTTAGAGGGCAAAACGGTTGGTTTGATCAGGCTCGACAGCGGATTTTGCAGCGAGGAAATATTCGAACATCTGGAAGAGAAGGAGATCGATTATATCGTAGCGGCCCGATTTTATCAGCCTATTCAGCGGATCATTGCCGCTACGCAGACGTGGATGACGATCGATGACGGCATTGAAATCGCGGAAGCGATGTATCAGAGTCCGAGTTGGAAAAAGCCGCGCCGGATGGTGGTCGTCAGGCAGTTTCTCAAGGAGCGCCCAAAGGCCGCCGGCAAAATTCTGCGCTTGTTCAAGGACGAGCAGTTTTACAGCCGATATCGCTACACGGCTTACTTTACCAGCCTTAAGTTGCCGCCAGCCGAAATCTGGCGGCTCTATCGCGGGCGGGCCGATGCCGAAAACCGGATCAAGGAACTAAAGGGCATCTCTAAAAACTCAATGCCTAAGAAAATTTGAACGCGGATTGAGCAGATCGAGCAGAAAAAACCGGATCAAGCAGAGGAACAGTAATTATTCATTTC
>JBOGOW010000459.1:0-3333 GCA_050748285.1 Pyrinomonadaceae bacterium | reverse complement strand
CACGTTATTGCCCTTCCATCGAGGACAAAGTGGTCAAGTTTGCCGACAAAGATCGGCATCAGCTATTTCTTGAGCCTGAAGGACATAACACACACGAAGTCTATTTGAATGGCTTCTCGACATCGCTTCCGTCGGCACTTCAGCTAGAACTGTTGCGGATGATTCCGGGATTCGATAACGTTCAGATCATTCGTCCGGGATATGCCATAGAATACGATTTTGTCGATCCGCGCGAAATGCGTCCAACGATGGAATCAACCCGGATGAAAGGCCTTTTCCTGGCCGGGCAGATCAACGGTACGACGGGTTATGAAGAAGCTGCCTGCCAAGGACTGCTGGCGGGGATAAACGCCGCACTCTCGGTTGACAGCCGCCGATCATTTACACTTCGGCGCGATCAGGCTTATATCGGCGTTTTGGCGGATGACCTGATACAACACGGTGTCGATGAACCGTATCGGCTCTTCACATCGCGTGCCGAAGCTCGGTTAACATTGCGTCATGACAACGCAGACCAGCGTTTATCGCATTTAGGTCGTGAAATAGGATTGGTTGGTGATGCGGACTGGGAACGGTTCAACGCGAAGCGCGATCGGTTGGCGATGCTTCGCAATACGCTGGATAATACGCGGTTCAAGCGTTCTTCGGTCGAGTATTCGGCGGTTTCGCAGCTTCTTGGTGCCGATCTTGGTGATGCCTTTACACTTTCGCAGCTTTCGATGCGTCAGGGCGTAGAAAAAGAACTAATCAGCCGGATTTTGCCGGATGCTATTCGAGCTCAAATTCATTCGAATGACTTGGACACCGCGCTTGCCGATTCGCTTTACTCAGGTTATATCGAGAAGCAAAAGCTCGCTAACGAGCGCGTAAACCACCATGATTCGCTGCGTGTGCCGGAGAGTTTTCAGTTCAATTCGATCAGCGGACTTTCGAACGAGATGGTTGAGCGCCTTGAGCGCGCGCGGCCGCAAAACTTCGCACAGGTTCGCAAGATCAACGGTTTGACTCCGTCTGCTGTTTCGACAGTTCTCGTTCACTTAACCGCTCAAAATCGATGGAATCTGTGTGAGAAATTAAGTTGATTTGTGGAACGTTCCACACTCATATTCGTGCCACAGTGGAAAAAACATTACTAATGCACGAATTTCTACTTGTAAAACGGAAATTCCCATTCGATTCATTGTCAGAGAAAAAATTTTCTTCAAAAACTCTCTAAATGTGGAACGTTCCACAATTTTGTATTATCAACTTTTCGCAGTTCTGTGCTAGCTTATTATTTCAGCCGCAGACCACTGGTTAGAGCATTGCACAAGCGAGTAAACCCTGGAACCGAGGCTTTTCGACGAAAAATAGCTGAAGGCTCTAAGCTGACAGCTCTTAGCTCTCTTTTCAAAAGCGGTTTGATAGGCTGACGCTAAAATGTTTTCTTTCGCGTAACACGGGTTCAGTCAAGAAAAACGCAAAATGGGAAAAATCATAGCTATTGCCAATCAAAAAGGCGGCGTCGGCAAGACGACGACCGCGATCAATCTTGCGGCTGGTTTGGCGATTGCGGGCAAAAAGGTTTTGCTTGTCGATGCCGACCCACAAGGGAATGCGACTTCAGGCTCAGGGATTGCGAGGTCGCCGGGACGAAAGTCGCTTTATCATGCAATGATCTCCGGTAATTCGGTGCGCGAACTCGTTGTCCCAACTGAAGTTGAGAAATTCTGGGTACTGCCTTCGGACAAGAATCTCGCGGGAATTGAGATCGAGTTTGCTGAAAACGAAGATCGAGGCAAGATAATGAAAAAACTACTTGAATCCATTCGAGAGTTTTTCCATTATATCATCGTCGATTGCCCACCGAGCCTCGGAATTCTTACAGTCAACGGACTTACAGCCGCCGATTCGCTTCTTGTCCCGATTCAATGCGAATATTTCGCTCTTGAGGGCGTTACGGAGCTTTTTGAAACGCTCGCTCGGCTAAAACGCGAACTCAACCCTAACCTTAAGATTGAGGGCTTACTTCTTACAATGTATGATGAGCGGACAAACCTATCGACTGCGGTAGCAAAGGACCTTAGAGATTTTTATGGCCCGCAGGTTTTGAAAACGGTGATTCCGCGGAATGTAACACTTGCCGAGGCTCCGAGTTTTGGCAAACCGGTTATGATCTATGACCCAAAGTCGCGCGGTGCGCAGAGCTATAGGGAACTTGCAAAGGAGATATTGAATCATGGCTAAACAGGCCCTCGGTCGCGGCTTAAGTGCTTTGTTTGGTGAAGATGCGGCAAGCCAACCGACTTTATTAATGAACGAGGTCGATGTAGATCTGATCGAGCCGAACCCGGAACAGCCGCGGACGAGGTTTCCCGATATAGCGCTGGACGAACTTGCACAGTCGATTAAGGCTAACGGTATAGTTCAGCCGATCGTGATTCGAAAACACGGTGCGCGCTTTCAGATAATTGCGGGCGAACGCCGCTGGCGCGCCGCTCAGCGAGCCGGATTGCGAAAGATACCGGTTACCTTTAGGGACATAAGCGATGACAAACTCCTCGAACTCGCGGTGATCGAGAACATTCAGCGGCAGGAGTTGAACCCGATCGAGGAAGCCAACGCCTATCGTAAACTTATTGATAAAATTGGACTTACGCAGGAGCAAGTATCGGAACGTGTCGGACGCGAACGTTCGCTTGTCGCTACAACACTGCGACTTTTGAAACTGCCAGATGATGTCCAGGGTTTGATAGAAGAAGGAAAACTTTCCGCCGGGCATGGCCGGGCATTGCTATTGACCTCGGATACTACCTCACAGCGGCAGATCGCTCGCCAGATCATAGAAAAAGGACTTTCGGTACGTGAAACTGAGCGAACCGCTCGAAAAACTGCTGAATCCCAAACGATTGACAAGAAACGTGTTAAGGTACTCAAAGACGCAAATATGCGGCTTGCCGAAACAAAATTGATGCGTGCACTGGGCACAAACGTCAAAATAATGCCGAGTGGTAAAGGAAACGCCGGCAAGATCGAGATCGAGTATTACAATCTGGACGATCTTGACCGCTTGTTTCAAATAATGGTCAAGAAAGCAGAAGCCCACACGAAGTAAGGGCGAACTTGAGTGCGGAGTGCGGAATGCAGAAGCCCGCACGTTAGTAAGGGCGATATCGGGGTGCTGAATGTAACGCCGTTTGTACATAAGGACTTGGAATAAGTGGGTTGCGGACAGGAAAGTCCGCGATCCGGGGTGCAGAAGCCCGCACGTTAGTAAGGGCGATATCGGGGTGCTGAATATGATGTCGAGTGGACATTAGGACTTGGAATAAGTCCGGTTGCGGACAGGAAAGT
>JBOGOW010000458.1:0-3338 GCA_050748285.1 Pyrinomonadaceae bacterium | reverse complement strand
CCTTATCCCTTTTTCTTTCATGACGGTTCTCATCTCCCCATCATGAACACTTTCATCCCTTTTTCAGTATCATTTTATATTGGAATCACCCCATCCTTTCAGTATCATTCTGCATTGGACAAGACTCTCTCTTGCTTTTCCGTTCAAAGGGTTTATACTTAGAGCACACGCAAAATAAGGAGAAAAAAAATGTTAATACCAACCGAACCGGTGGGCTCGCTTCCGCGACCCGCAAAATTACAGGCTGCGATCGCTGATTACGACGCAGGCAAAATTACAAAGGAACAACTTCAAACCGAACAGGATGCGGCTTGTCTTGATTCGATCAAGCGGATGGAGGCAACGGGCGCGCCGATCGTTTCCGATGGCGAGCAGCGGGCTTCGAGCTTTGCAACATATCCGCTTGCCGATACGCTTGCCGGAACCGGTCTTGCCGACAATCTGGCGGGCGACGGCCAATATTTTGCGATATTTACCGACGGGCATCATCGCCAGCTGCCTCGACTTACCGGCGGACCGTTCAAATACAAAACCTACGCCGCCGACTATCTTGAAAAGGCGATTCCACTGGCGACCAAGCCTTTGAAGCAGGCCGTCATTGCTCCATCGATGTTGGCGTTGTTATATCCGCTCGATGGCGAGATCGAAGGTTATACGCGCGAGCAATTCCTTAGCGATCTGGTCGATGAATGTGAAAAAGACATCCGCAAATGTTTCGCAGCGGGAGCAAAACGTGTCTCGATCGATTTTACCGAGGGCCGACTTGCTTGTCGCAACGACCCGAACAATCCATGGACCGGACGCGGAATGCTGCAGAGTTTTATCGACTTGAATAATCGTGTGCTCGACCGTTTTTCTGCTGAGGAAAGAGTAAATATCGGCATTCACACATGTCCGGGAGGCGATTGCGATTCGACGCACAGCGCCGATGTCGATTACGCCGAGCTTTTGCCGAGCATGTTCAAGATGAACGCCGGATATTTCCTCATCCAGCTTGCCAGCGAACCGGACAAGGAGCGTGTTTACAAATTGCTTGGTGAACACAGTCGCAGCGATGCTAACGGCGTGCCGCAGGTTTGTTTTATCGGCGTCATCAATCCGCTAAACCCTACCGTCGAGACGCCTGAGCAGGTTCGCGACGATCTGCTTCTGGCCGCGAAATACATACCGGTCGAGCGGCTCGGAGCAACCGACGATTGCGGTTTTTCGCCATTCAGCGTCGATGTAAAACCAAAACACGGTTCACCAGATGTGGCCCGCGACATTGCATTTCAAAAGATCGAATCGCGTGTCAAAGGCGCGGCATTAGCTTCGGAGCAACTTTCTGCAAAGGCTGCTGTGCAGTAATTTCGAGTGGAAAAACTATGAGGATGTCTGAAAAGTCCGCTTTTGTGCTGAGAGCACATCAAGAAAGTAGCCAGAGGTAAACGCCCTCGCTCGCGGACTTATGTCGCGAGAAACCTCTGGAAATCAGGACGCGTGATTCGTGCATTGAAGATGCACAAGGAGCCAATCTCTTCGCACCTTCAGTGCGAAGACCGTTTTCACGCCAAACCAGACGTTTCACGTCTGGCTACTTTCTGTTTGCCGCTTTGCGGCACAAAGAGACTTTTTAGACATCCTCTTTTTTCAAAATCGAATTGTAATGTTATTGCTGTCGCGCCATTTCTTCACCTATCGTCCAGATGATGACCGAACTCGAAAGACCGAGGCCGGACATTCTTCCTGCCATCATTACAATCGTTTCGCCGTTTTCAACCGCTCCGGCATCGACCAACGTGCGTTCGCCGATCTTTAGCATCTCGCGTGTGGCCCATGGAACTTCGTGCAGATACGGCTGTACGCCCCAGATAAGCGCGAGCTGATTATAAACGTCTGTCGATGTCGTAAGGCCGAAGGTCTGCAAGCCGGAGCGAATGCTCGATAGTCGGCGCGCCATCGTTCCCGATTCCGTAAAGACAGCTACGTTTTCCGTATTGATCTCTTTCGCCGCATAAGCCGCGGCTTTACAAAGCGCCTGACTTGTTCGGCCCGAGGGCGGCAGCAAGAATTTCACCGGCTTTCTAAGCTGTTCGGGTTTGATGGTCTCGGCGGCGTCGATGATCTTCGCCATCGTGCGGATGGTTTCGAGCGGATATGAGCCGGTTGCCGTCTCCGCCGAAAGCATCACGGCATCAGTTCCGTCCCACACAGCGTTCGCAACGTCCGAAGCTTCGGCGCGCGTCGGGTGCGGATTTACGATCATCGACTGAAGCATCTGCGTCGCCGTTATCACAAATTTATCGTTTGCGACCGCACGTTCGATAATCCGCTTTTGATATACCGGGACGTGCTCGACACTCGTTTCAACCCCGAGATCGCCGCGTGCAACCATAACTCCATCGGTTTCAGCGATTATTTCATCAAGATTTTCAATCGCTTCGCGCTTTTCGATCTTTGCAACCAGAAGGGCCCGGCCATCCTTTCGTTGGTTCAACTCCTTGATCCGTATCTTGACATCGTGGCAATCTTTTGCAGTGCGGACGAACGAGAGCGCGATGTAGTCAACATTCTGCGACATCGCCCATTCGAGATCCGCGTGATCTTTTTCCGTCATCGACGGAATTGGAAGATAGGTGTTCGGCAGATTGATACCCTTGCGTTCGCTGAGCGTGCCGCCGACGGCTACGCGACATTTGATGTCTTCACCATCAATGGATTCGACCCGCAGCTCGATGCTGCCGTCGTCGATAAGTACCTTTTCGTCTGGCTTTACGGCCTGTGGCAATTGGGCATAGTTTGTCGAAACTTCCCGTTCGCTGCCTTCTATCTCGCGCGTTGTGATCGTAAACTCGGCACCCTCGTGCAGCACGACCGGCATTCCGTCAACGAGAGTACGAGTTCGAATCTTGGGACCGGAGAGATCGACAAGTATTGTGATCGGAACGCCGAGTTTCTGCGCGGCGGAACGCGCGTTATTGATATTGTCCTTGTGTTCGCCGCGCGTGCCGTGCGACATATTGATCCGCACCGCAGAAACGCCTGACGTGATCATCGAAGCGATCATCGATTCTGTATTCGACGCAGGCCCAAGTGTGGCAAGTATTTTTGCTTTTCGCATTTCGTAGAGTTTACCGCAATTACAGACGGCGAATAAGTGCTTCCATTGAATGCAGTTAATTGCCTTGTAATCTATGTAAGAATTACTTCTTTGTAAAATCGCGATCAAACTGCGAACGATCGCAGCTTTTCTGCGTAACTATTTACGGACGCAACAAACGTCGAGTGTGACCAAGTCAAAGGCGAAACAGATATATGTCTCCCCGATGTCGTGTCGAACTGTTCGGCCAGCACGCCTG
>JBOGOW010000457.1:0-3343 GCA_050748285.1 Pyrinomonadaceae bacterium | reverse complement strand
GGTCAAGAGCCTCGGCGATGTTTTTGCCCTTGTATTTTACATTCAGAACTTCCTCACGAAATCGCGTGCCGCGGCAGTCTTCGCATGTGAGTTCTACATCGGCGAGGAACTGCATTTCGACCACGACCGTACCCGTGCCTTGACAAATTTCGCAGCGGCCACCGGGCACATTGAAGGAAAAATGCGACGAGCTAAAGCCTTTCGATTTCGCCGCCTGCGTCGATGCGAAAACATCGCGGATCGCGTCATACGCTTTTATGTAAGTCGCCGGATTTGAACGCGGTGTGCGTCCGATCGGCGACTGATCTACGAGCACAAGATCGTCGATAAATTTGCCACCGGTAATTTCCTTGAAAAGCCCGACATGCGAATTCCACTCACCGCGCTGTTTTTTCAAACCCGCGTAGAGCACGTCATGAACAAGCGTCGATTTGCCCGAACCCGAAACACCGGTTATACACACAAGCATTTCGAGCGGAATATCGACCGAAATATTTTGAAGATTATGCTCGCGGGCGCCGATGATCTTGATCTTTTCGCTTCCGGGCTTTATTCGTTTTTTAGGAATCTTTATCTCAGCATCGCCGCGAAGATAACGTGCCGTGAGCGATGTCTTGCTTTTCAGCAAGCCGTTCATCGTGCCCTCGTAAACGATCTCACCGCCGAGTTCGCCGGCGAACGGACCGATGTCAACAATGTGGTCGGCGGCACGCATCGTGTCCTCGTCGTGCTCGACTACGAGAAGCGTGTTGCCGATGTCGCGCAGGTTTTCGAGTATTTTTACAAGCCGCGCATTATCACGCGGATGCAGGCCGATGCTCGGTTCGTCCAGAACGTAAAGCGTGCCGACAAGCAGCGAACCGAGATTTGTCGCAAGCTGAATACGCTGTGCTTCGCCGCCCGAAAGCGTCGCCGCGAGACGGCTGAGCGTCAGGTATTCCAAACCGACCTCGACGAGAAATTTCAGACGACGACGTATTTCAAGCAAAAGTTTTTCAGCGATCTTTTCGCGTTCTTCGGAGAGCGTAAGTTCGTTGAAAAAAGCGAACGCATCGGTGATTGAAAGATCGAGAATTTCGGGGAGCGAACGGCCGCCGATCTTTACATCGCGCGCCTCTTGGCGAAGTCGGGTGCCATTACAATCGGGACAACGCGTATAGCCGCGATATTTTGCAAGAAAAACACGAACGTGCAGCTTGTATTTTTTCGTATCGAGCCATTTGAAAAAGCCTTTCACACCGCGCCAGCCTTCGTCGCCGTAAATGATGCAATTCTGCTGAAAATCGGGCAGGTCGGCGAATGGAACGTTTGTCTTGACATTCGCGGACGCGGCATATTTCAAAAGCTCTTTCTGCGCCCATGCGTGTTGCGGCCGCGTGAAAGGTTCAACGGCTCCGTCTTTTATCGAGAGCAATTGATTTGGGATCACGAGGTCGTAATCGACGCCGATTGTATTTCCAAAACCCTGACATGTAGGGCACGCCCCGAACGGTGAATTAAAGCTGAAAAGCTGCGGCTCCGGCTCGTCATAAGCGGTGCCGTCGTATTTACAAATGTAGCTGTCGGAAAACTTTAAGACCAGTTCCGAGTTCCGAGTTCCGAGTTCCGAGTTTTTGCCGCTGCGTTCGCTCGAAATTCGGAACTCGGAACTCGAAACTACATGAGCAGCATGGCCTTCGCGAAAGCAGGTTTCGAGCGAATCGACGAGACGTTGGCGGATGCCGCCGTCGGCTTTCAATCTGTCGATCAAAACATACGTATTTTCAAAGTCGTCGAAAGGATAATCTTCCGGCTTTTGCAGTTCGATCATCTCGCCGTCTCGATACAGACGCGAAAATCCCTGCTGCAAAAGCGAGATCAGATATGCGACCGTGCTAAGTTCGCCAATGGCGGCCTTTGTCTTACTTTTCGACTTTGTGACTTTGCGTTGAACTTCCTGAACGATCGGAAACAAAACGTAAAATCGCGTGCCTTCGGGCAGCATATCCAAAATTTCATCTGCCGCCGATTCGGGAGAATCCTTTTTTACTTCGCGAGAACAGACGTGGCAAAATGTCTGTCCGGCGCGCGCAAAAAGAAGACGCAGATAATCGTAAATTTCCGTTTGCGTTGCAACGGTCGAACGCGGATTTTTGGTCGCATTCTTCTGACGGATCGCGATCGCCGGTGCGATGCCGATTATTTCGTCAACATCCGGCTTGTCCATTCGTTCGAGAAACTGCCGGGCATAAGCCGATAGCGATTCAACATAGCGTCGCTGTCCCTCGGCATAGATCGTGTCAAACGCAAGACTCGATTTGCCGGAACCCGAAACACCGGTGATAACCGTTAGCTTGTTATGCGGAAGCGAGATCGAGACATTTTTTAAGTTATGCACGCGTGCACCGCGTACCTCGATAGCGTCGTCTTTTGCTTTTGCAGCCTGCATAGTGTAGAAAAACGTCGACAACCGAAAACCTTTATAATACCAAACGCCAAACTATCTTGTCATCGCGGCTTATTTCAATTAAGATTTACGCGAATTCGTTAATTCGATATGTCTCTGCCGATGCGATTTTCTTTGAACGCGATCTTGATGTTTGGCCTCGGCGTTGCTCTGTTTGCCATCGGAGCGTATGTGGCCTTTATCCCATATTTGCGACTTATGGCGATCGGGTTGGTGTTAACAGGCATCGGATGTATTTTTTGCGGCATTACCGATGGATTTACCGATCCAACGCCGCGTGGAATCTTGTTTCGGAGACTTGGTGCGGGGGCAATGATAATTGGAATTCTTATAGCCGGTTACACAGCCTTTCGTTTTTTGTAGCTGTAAAGCAGCCTGACAGTCGG
Organism: Pyrinomonadaceae bacterium; assembly: GCA_050748285.1. Lineage (GTDB taxonomy): Bacteria > Acidobacteriota > Blastocatellia > Pyrinomonadales > Pyrinomonadaceae > OLB17. Next base: position 511 of record JBOGOW010000457.1, on the reverse strand, counting down.
CACCTCATCCAGTATTTTATTTAGTCGGATGAAAACGTAAACGGCGACCGAATCGGGCTAGTTTGATCAATCTTGATCTCGACGCCTGGAAGAAATTGCAGTTTGCCGCCGCTAACGATTACCAACGAATATCGTAAGCGGCAAAGTTATCGTTCCACTGTTCGGAGGTTTCCGAATGAAGAACATACAAACCGTTTACATTTCCTACTTCATGACATGGATCGCGGCGCAATCGATAGTTTCGACCTTTTGGCGAAGCGACCGAAAGCGTTATGCCGTCCTCGCTAATTCGCGAGACTACAGCCGTTCGCCAATCGACACGCGAGCGAACCATCAATCGACCGCCAAGTGGAATATTCGAAAGTTTTAGCGACAACATAATCTGCCGACTACGCCGGTGTTTCATTTCTGCGCGGGGTATCTATGTTTCTGTGAAACGTTTGAAACAAATGAAACGCCTGAAACATTTGAAATATCTGAAACACGTAACAGCGGGAATGCCAGGCCGATC
>JBOGOW010000456.1:0-3343 GCA_050748285.1 Pyrinomonadaceae bacterium | reverse complement strand
CAGCGTCAGCGGATCGCGATTGCACGTGCGGTTTTGAAGAACGCACCGGTTCTTATCCTGGACGAAGCGACCTCTGCTCTGGACACCGAATCCGAATCATTGGTCCAAAAGGCTCTTGCAAATCTGATGCAGGGACGCACGTCTATCGTGATCGCTCACCGCCTATCGACGATTCGCCGTGCGAACAGGATCGTTGTGATGGAGAAAGGCGAGATCATCGAAACCGGGACGCATCAGGAATTGCTCGATCTCGGCGGTCGTTACAAACGGCTTTACGAATTACAGTTTGAAGAATCGGACGACATTGTTTCGCACTAATCGCTCTGCAGCTCGGCGTGTTTTTTCAGTTTTTTGAGATCCGTTTCAAGCGATTCTTTGAGCGTTCGGTTTATAACCGCCGTCGGCTGAAGGTATTGACCGTCAACGATGCCCTGAACACGCAGCTTGACCTTAGTGCCGCCTTCGGCGTCCTCAAGGTCGTATCGTATTTTCGATTCAAAAGGCTCGTCCGCCGAAATTTCGAGCATCTTCTCCGGCTCGTCGCGAATTACAAGCAGCTTTGCCGAATATTGTCGGCCAAGAAATGTGCCGTCGCGATTGACACGCGAATCTTTTTTCAATAGGCCGCTTGCCATCGGAAATACGCCGGTCAGCCCGCCGATCCAAAGCCTGTCGGATTTCGGGTCGAACATTATTTTTGCCACCTCGGCACGCGGTTTTTCGATTACGATCTCGGCTTTCGCTTCAACTGACATATTTGTTTGGGTCTCCGTTTTTGAATGGAATATCGAACGAACAGATTCGGTGAATCATAGCAATAGCCGGAAAATGTGTAAAGCTGCGAAGCCGTGCTTACACCTCGCGGCTATCTAAGGCATAATACCTATTTTTAGGATTTTGTGATAGAGGAAAAAAAATGAGATCAATGACCGGCTTTGGCCGAGGCACTTTTTCAGGCGATGATTTTGAGATCGCAATCGATATCAAAACAGTGAACAACCGCTTTCTGGACGTTCAGATGAAATTCGGCAGCGATCTTCAGTCTCTGGAAACGCCTCTGAAACGTCTTATAAGTTCGCGGCTTTCACGCGGACGGGTGGATGTGAATATTCAATACGAACGAAGCAAGGAAATCGATTACGAACTCAATCGACCGATAATCGCCGGTTACCTTGCAGCACTTAGGGAAATGCAAACGGAATTCGGCATCTCAGGCGAGCCTGATATCAACGTGATCGCACGCCTGCCGAATGTGATGGCGACAAAGAAGGAAGAAGTCGGCGAATCTTTTTTGAAAGCGGTTGAAACTGCGGCGGGCAGTGCGCTTGACGACCTCGAGGCAATGCGAGCGAGCGAAGGCGAAATGTTGAAACACGAGCTTGGCGAAAGACTGGTCAACATCGAATCGCGGACAAATGCCATCGAGAATGAAGCCGAAAATATCAGCGAAGAATATCGACAACGCCTTACAAAACGTGTCGGCGAGCTGCTTGCCAAGAGCGAATCGCAGATCGAGATCGACCAAAGCCGTCTTGCACAAGAGATTGCGTATCTCGCCGACCGTGCCGATATTTCCGAAGAGATCGCACGGCTGCGGACGCATATCGAACATTTTCGAAATATTATGGAAGAAGAAAAAGAGGTCGGAAAACGCCTCGATTTTCTCACGCAGGAACTCAACCGCGAAGCAAACACGATCACCTCAAAAACCAACAACATGACCGTAAAAGAAAACGCATTACAGGTGAAAAGCGAAATTGAGAAAATCCGCGAACAGGTTCAAAATGTAGAATAATATTTGCCACAGATTTACACAGATAAAACGGATAAAGAAATGCTTCACAAGGAGTTGACCGAAAAAATAATTGGCGTTTTCTATGACGTTTATAACGAACTCGGACACGGGTTTCTTGAATCGGTTTATGAGACGGCGATGGTAATAGCTCTTCGGGAAGCTGGTCTAAAAGTTGCGAGTCAGGTCGAGATTCCAGTTTGGTTTCGGAAAAGACAGATCGGAAATTTTTATGCGGACCTGTTGGTCGAAGGCTGCGTTATTGTTGAACTTAAAGCTGTTCGTTCGATAGATCCGTCGCACGAAGCACAATTGATACACTATTTGCGATCTACAGAGATAGAAATCGGATTATTATTGAATTTCGGGGTTAAACCAGAGATCAAAAGAAAGATTTATGATAATCCGCGAAAATCTGTGAAATCTGTGGCTAATTCTTTTTCTGAATGAAAGGAAATTTGATCATCATCAGCTCACCGTCTGGCGGCGGGAAGGGCACGTTAATTAAAGAGGTTCGCGGGATGCTGCCGGATCTTGGATACTCCGTGTCTCACACGACGCGTCCGCAGCGTTTCGGCGAAGAGGACGGCCGCGAGTATTTCTTTATTTCGAAAGAAGCGTTTCAGCGTCGGATAGACGGCGGCGAGTTTCTGGAATACGCGACAGTGCACGGAAATCTTTACGGCACGTCGATCGTCCAGAGTGAAAAGGTTTTCAGTTCGGGCAAAGACCTGATCGTCGAGGTCGATGTGCAGGGTGCGATGCAAATTATGGAGCGGCTTGAGGATAAAAGCGTCAGCATCTTTATCCTGCCGCCTTCTTTTGAAGTGCTTGAGGCGAGGCTTACATCTCGTGCGACAGAAGATCGAGATGAACTTGCCACTCGGTTGAATAACGCGTTTGATGAAGTAAAGCAATATTCGAAATTCAAGTACGTCATCATTAATAACGATATTCCGACCGCTTCGCGTCAGATCGCGGCGATCATCCTTGCAGAAAGACAGCGGCTTGATAGACAATCGGACGCGATTCAGGTTATTCTAGATAGTTTCGAGCGAACTAAACGCTAGCAAACGGAGATAACCCGAATTTATGGTCGATGAAAGAGATTCAGAGGTGGACGAGATCGAAGAAGAAGAAATAATCGATCCGCCCGAAATTGATTCGAAATACCGAATGATCATCCTTGCCGCGCAGCGCAGCAAGCAGCTTCAACGCGGTGCAATCTCACGCACCGATATCGATATCCGCAAGAATAAACCGACACGCGTTGCCATGCGTGAGCTTGCCGAAGAAAAGGTGAATTTCAGATTCACCGACATCGAAGAAGAAGATTCAAAACCAAAAAAGAAAAGCAAAGCCAAAGCGTGAAGTTGTGCGGCTATTAGCCATCACTTAGTCAGACTGGAGACTGGAGACTGGAGACTGGAGACGAGGGTCTCTTGTCTCTTGTCTCTTGTCTCTTGTCTCTTGTCTCTTGTCTCTTGTCTCTTGTCTCTTGTCTCTTGTCTCTTGTCTCTTGTCTCTTGTCTCTTGTCTCTTGTCTCTTGT
>JBOGOW010000455.1:0-3349 GCA_050748285.1 Pyrinomonadaceae bacterium | reverse complement strand
ATTCCACACTCCGCATTCCGCTATCCGCATTCTTGCCGTCCCACGTCCATTTATTTCGAAACCAAACAGTCGGGAGCACATTTATCTCGGCATCCTCCGCGCCGCGATTCGCGACCGTGATCTTTATCAAAATATCCTCGACATCGCCTTTTGCGTATTCGACAAAGACGTCGAAATATTTATTTTCGTCAAAAATGCCGGTGTCGAGCAGTTCAAATTCGCCTTCCGTTTTGTCGCGATTTCGGTTTTCTTTGAGTAGTCGGTTGTATGGAAATTCCGCCTGAGGATACTTATAGAGCATCTTCATATACGAATGCGTCGGCGTGGAATCGAGATAATAGTAAAGCTCCTTTACATCCTCGCCATGGTTGCCCTCGCTTCCGGTCAGACCGAAGAGTCGTTCCTTCAAGATCGGGTCCTTTCCGTTCCATAGAGCAACTGAAAAACAGATATTTTGGTGATTGTCGCTGATGCCGGCGATGCCGTCCTCGTTCCATCTAAAGACGCGCGAGCGGGCATGATCGTGCGGAAAATAATCCCACGCCGAACCGTCAGCGCTGTAATCTTCGCGCACGGTTCCCCACGCCCGTTCGCTCAAATACGGCCCCCAGCGTTTCCAATGCTTCTTTCGTGAATTTGATTCGGCAAGTCGTTTTTCTTCAGCTTTCATTTACTCAATTCCTTTGCCTCTCTATTCCCGCGCTTTAAAATAATATTCCGAAAAAAACTAACGGCGACAAGTGAAAATGCTTCACCGCCGCCGTTCCTTAAATCGAAACAATTAGAAAATTATCCCTTATGCTGAGGTTTTTTTGTTTTGAATTCACCCCAATTCTTTTTGCCATTTTCGATCCGCTCGGCTTCATTTTTTTCCCACATCGACTTTACTTCGGGACTGTAATTCAGATAGAGCTTGCCGTCAACCACTTTCCATGCTTCGGGGTCGCCGTCGGCGGTATATCCCTCGGAAACTGCATAAGAACAATAGCCGCCATATTGCGGAGCAAAGGCTTCGGGATCGGCTTTGAACTTGTTCATATTTTCTTCGCTGGAAAACAGCCATTTCGCGCCGTTCCATGCGTATTCGAATTTCTTGTTGCCCTTAACCGCATTTTCGACCGCGAAATACGCAACGGCGTCGTAGCCGCGCAGCGCGTTTCCTTCTGAATCTGTATTTAAGGCAAACTCGGCAGCAGATTTGGCGCACGAGCCAAGCGCCACAATTGAGGCGATGGCAGTAATGATGAGTAAGAATTTAGCGTTGTTAGATTTCATATTTTTCCCATTATATGCGACTGGAGCCGTGAACGTCTCGTTCACGAGCGCATTTCTCAAATCGTGCGCATTTTTCGCACTCATGGTCAACGGGACGTTGACCGCTCCAGTCGCTAATTCTCGATCAGCCGAACCGCATGGCCGTCCGGGTCGCGAACGAGCGAAGCCGCACGAAAACCGAATTGCTTCTTGTTAAGTAATATCGTTCCACTCGAAATATATTCCGGCCAGAATACCTTGAACGGCGATTCGGTCTTATCAACGGCGAAACTGCATTCTCGCTCGATGGATAATAACCCAAAAGTTGCTGACCGACAAGCTAAAGGTTTCGCATATTTCGTCGCTCGTCATTTGTTGAATCACGAATCGTAAAGCCTTTTCCGCCGACCGCCCAACACGCGCTCAAGCAAGGCAAAATTCTTGCTCAAAATATTAAAGCCTCGATCCGCGACAGCAAAAAGAGGCCATTTGTTTTTGAAACCATCGGCCAGCTTGCGGCTCGGCCGCCGCACCGGTGTCGCTCAGATCATGGGCTACAACTTTTCCGGATTTATCGCCTGGTGGCTGTGGCGGACGATCTATCTGATGAAGCTTCCGCGTTTTGAAAAGAAACTTTGCGTAGCTCTCGACTGGCGCTCGACCTTATCTTTTCAAAAGACCCGGTGCAGTTTCTTACCTTGAGGGCACCAACGATTTCTTCCGAGGATGTGGAGTCGGAAATTCGTTCCGTATTAACAAGGGACTCTTAACAATCCTCCCGGGTTCATTATTTGACCTCGCTAAATCCTTCTGTCGAATCCCAACCATATCCCCGTGTATGTGGCTACCGACTAAATTCAGTATGCCGATTCGTAAATAACATCATCCATCTATATTTGGGGGAATTAACCGCCCCCTAGGAGTCTGTAGGTTCAAATGCACGCTGAATCGAATCATTCAATTGCAAATCGGTTATTGGGTTTGCCGGTAGCGGAAAAAGAGAATCATCCGCCAAGTAGTCAGGCCGGCGCGGATAATTTTGTAATGAGATGTGTTTCCTACTGGCCATTTCAAACAAGGTTAATGGTTAATGATTTGGCCTATTAACACGTTCGGGACGATGAGGATAACATCCGATGCGGTTTGCCAGGTTCATAAACAAGTGGGGTCTTTCCTTGTATCGACGCAGATGATTAACTATCATTCATCAAATAATGAAACGTGTATTTTTGATCGACTCGATGTCGCATATTTTTCGGGCATATTTTGCGCCGATGGGGGCGCGGCAGGAGCCGTTGCGGAACAGCAGCGGCCAGGTTACGCAGGCGGTTTTTGTATTTACGAATATGCTCCGGAAGCTGATAAACGACGAGCGGCCCGACTATATCGCGGCGGTTTTTGATACCGCGGCGCCGACTTTTCGGCACGATTCGTTTGCCGATTACAAAGCAAACCGCGCCGAGATGCCCGAAGACCTCGCGGCGCAGCTGCCGTTCATCGTCCGCGTCTGCGAGGCTTTTAACTTGCCGATCTTGAAATACGACGGCTTCGAGGCCGACGACATAATTGGCACTTTGGCGAAAAAAGCGGCTGAGAAAGATATGAAGGCCGTTATCGTTTCGAACGACAAGGACCTTTGCCAACTTGTGAAAGATCCGCACATCGTGGCAATGCGGCAGAATTCGCAGAACCTGAAACGAAAGGTTCCTGTGCCGGCGATCGAATGGTGCGACGAGGCTTGGGTGGAGAATAAATTCGGTCTGCCGCCTGATAAGATCATCGATCTGCTCGGGTTGATGGGCGATTCGATCGACAACATTCCGGGCGCTCCAGGCATCGGCGAAAAGGGCGCGTTGAAACTCATTCTTGAATACGGCTCGGCTCTCGGCGCAATGGAAAACGCCGACAAGGTTACGCATAAAACCTATCGCGAAAGCCTCCAAAACAATCAGGATATAATCAAACAATCGCTCGAACTCGCAACTGTCCATTGCGAGGTGCCGATCGAATTTGACCTCGATCAACTAAAGTTTCGTGATCCCAACCGCGCAAAGGCTTACGAGCTTTTCCGCGAGCTTGAGTTCAACACTTTGAC
>JBOGOW010000454.1:0-3366 GCA_050748285.1 Pyrinomonadaceae bacterium | reverse complement strand
GCAGTGGTGTCACCATCAAAATAGGCTATCCAGTAAAGATACATGTGATACTCTGGTGCATCCAGATCGTTTGCCAATGCCTGTTGGTAGATATCCCTAGCCTCGGCAAATCGGTTAAGGTACATCAGCGCTCCGGCGGGATTTGAATAGACGGAGGCGACTTTCGGATTCAGCCGTATGGCTTCACGCCCATTATCGACTGCTTTTTCATATTGCCCGACGTCAATATAAAGATCGGCCAACGCATGATAAGTCCGCCAGAAATGAGGGTAAGTTTGCTTCCAGACTTCGCCGACTTCGATCGCTTTTTCGAGGTCGTTCGTGACTGTTCGATGATAAACGAGCGTAATGTAGAGTTTCTCATTTTCAGTAGCCCTTTCGCGCAGATCATAAGCCTTGGTTGCTGAGATTATTGCCTCGTTGTTACGACCGGTATTAAATTGATTGCGAGCCAAAAGCAGATAACCGCTGGCGAAATTCGGATCCAGTTCGACCGCCCGTTGAAAAAACGGAAGAGCGTTTGTGTAATTGCCGATGTTTGTCTGCTCCAGTCCGAGCGAGTAGGCCTTGAGTGCTTCAAGCGAAGCGGTGGTCGCCTGCTCTATCGGAGCGTCGAATTTCTGGATCGAACTTAAACTTTCGCCTAATTTTCCGCGTAATTGTATCGCCGCTTGCGAGATTGTCTTCAGTACCTGTTCTTTGCTCCCGGCCTCTACCTGCTCGCTCGCCATCTCGTCACCTGTTTGGGCATTGACCGCCTTAAGTGTAATCACGTAATTGCTTCCCAAACTCGAGATCGCACCCGAAATAAAGGCCTTAAGTCCCTGCCGCAGGCAAATCTCGCGGGCAATGGCATCGGTCACGCGCTCGTCCGAGTTGTGCTCCATTGACGCAAGCGTCTCACGGACACGCGACTCCGGAAAAATGTCCAAAAAAGGCGACTGGCCGAGAATCACGGACAATCCCTGTTTCAGTGTTCCGTCAAAGACCGCTTCGCCTGTCCGATTATCGAAATCGGCAATCAGAATTGTATCTTTGTCGGTCAGCGGCGCGGCGTGACCGGATTTGAAGTAGAGAAAATATGAGAAAGCCGCACCAGCAATTACCAACGCAATCAACGCGAGAACGAAACCGAATTTGCGTGTTTTGATCCACGAGACTGTTAGTTCCTCGTTCGTTGTCGTGTGAACAGAATTTGCGGGTTGCGCAGTTACCCTGTGCGTTAAATTTACGTCGCCGGTATTAGTGAAATGTTCCGAAATCTTCATTTTTCCCGACGCCAGACTGCTCGGGTTGAGGTTTGATTCGAATTCCAGACGCTGTCGGTTGCGACGCAGATCCGTGAAAAGATCTTTCGCACTTTGATAGCGCTCATCGCGGTCTTTCCTCAGCGTTTTGTTGACGATTTCCTGAATCTCAATCGGCAATTCGGGTAACAATTGATTTATTGGAGTCGGCTCTTTGTGCAAAATCGCGCCGATAACATCCATCGAGTTTTCGCCCATAAACGGCTTTTGCCCCGCCATCATTTCAAAAAGCACAACGCCAAGACTGAAAATATCCGCCCTTACATCGACATCCTTTCCGCGTGCCTGTTCGGGCGACATATAGTTGGCGGTCCCGATCACCGCGCCGGGATTTGTCTTAAAGTGCTGGCGGGTCGGAGATTCGGAATCTGTCGTGAGAAACGTGTCGCTATTCTCCGTCAATTTTGCTATTCCAAAATCGAGCACTTTCACATAGCCATCGTGTCTGAGCATGATGTTGTCGGGCTTGATATCACGATGAATAATTCCCGCTTCGTGCGCGGCGGACAAAGCCGAAGCAGTCTGTTCGGCAATTTTGAGAGCATCTATTAAAGTTAACTCGCAGCCATTGATCGCCTCCAGCAGAGTTTCACCTTCGACATATTCGGTCGCGAGAAAATGAATGTTTTCAGACGTGCCGAATTCATGAACGGTCAATATGTTCGGATGATTTAAGGCCGACGCAGCCCGAGCTTCTTTTTCAAAGCGTCGAAGGCGTTCGGTATTTGCTGTGACATCTTCATGTAGTATTTTTAGGGCTACTTTACGATTTAACCGCGTGTCTTCGGCCAAATAAACCTCGCCCATGCCGCCCGCACCGACGAGCTCTTTTAACTTGTAATGGCCGATCTCCTCCCCGACAAGATTTTTCTGCTGCTCTAAAAGCATTGCGGCGGCAAATGATTCCGGCGGCGTGTCTAAAAATCTTTCGGAGCTTTTTTCAAAGCCAAGCAGCGATTTGACCTCGCGGAGCAGATCTTCATCTGCGCCGCACCGCTCCTTGAGAAAGGAATCCCGCTTTTCGGATTCGATTTCCAAAACCGCGTGATATATCTCTTCGATTTGTTTTAGGTTTTCAGCATCCATAAAACAGGGCAGAAACGCGGGCAGAGGGAGTGTGTCGCCTTTTTACGCCGCGCCGGATAATTCCCGCAAAAGCCAGGTTTTCGAAAACTGCCAATCCCGCTTGACAGTTTCGCTCGAAACTTTCAATACATGAGCGATTTCTTCGATCTTTAAACCGGCAAAAAATTTCATTTCGACGACGCGGCTTTTTCTTTCGTCCAGCTTAGCAAGCTGATGCAGTGCATCATCGAGCGCGACCATATTCTCAGGACGCTCAACCGAAATAGCCATATTGTCTTCGAGCTCAATCTTTGTGCCAATGCCGCCGCGTTTTTCGCTCGACTTTGAACGCGCATAATCAACCAGAATATGCCGCATTGCCTTTGCCGCAACGCCAAAAAAATGAGCGCGGTTTTGCCAGTCGTGACCTTCCTGTTTTGCAAGTTTCAAATAAGCCTCGTGAATAAGTTCGGTTGTTTGAAGCGTGTGTCCCGACGGTTGGCCGCGCATATAGCCTTTCGCCATACGGCGAAGTTCGTCATAGACAAGCGGCATTAGCTGCTCAAGTGCGACTTCATCGCCATTGCCCCAATCGACAAGCAATTGTGTGATCTGGTCGGAACCGTTATCTATCATTTGATTCGTCTGATTCGTCTGCGAGATTCCGAGTATAAAGCAAAAACAAAGCTAAATAAAACAATTTAACGTCAATGACCCTTTTTCACCTCGTTTCCCGTTTATGGAAATGAACGGCCACTTGAAAAGGGTGCAGCAAGCTGACCAGGCAAGATCAATACTTTCGCACTCAATTGAATACAACAAGGAGAAAAAAACTATGAAACTCAATAAACTGCTTATCGGCATGGCATTCGCCATTTTATTCACTTTTAGCGTCTCTACTTCTGCTCAGGTCAAACGCCCGTTTCACAACGGGTCGGTCTGGAGCGTCGCTTTTATCACTATGAAGCCGGGAATGGACACCGCTTATCTTAAC
>JBOGOW010000453.1:0-3370 GCA_050748285.1 Pyrinomonadaceae bacterium | reverse complement strand
GTAATTTATTCCGCCGGAGAAAATCTCGCCGACGGCGTTACAAAGGATCGCGAACAAATCTCGCGCTATGGCGACCTGATCAAAGGTGAGGGCAAAAAACTTTCCGGCATGGTCGAGCAGATCATGGAATTTGCGGGCGCCCGGTCGGGACGAAAAAAATATAACTTTGCGGATGTAGATATTGTTGAAATCGCAGGGAATGCAATTGAAGAATGCCAGCCGGAACTGGAAGAGAATGGGTTCGAGGTAGAGTCCGAACTTGCGAATGTTTTGCCCTCGGTTTCAGGTGATGCCGAGGCTCTTTCAAGCGCGATTCAGAATCTAATTCGAAATTCGGTCAAGTACAGCAGCGGCTCGCGATGGGTTCGTATTTCTGCGGAGAACGGGAACTCTACGATCAAGATAGCGGTGGAAGATCGTGGTATCGGCATTGCCGCTGGTGACTTGAATAAAGTTTTTGAGCCGTTCTATCGCGCCAAAGAGGTAGTCGATGCACAGATCCACGGAAACGGTCTTGGGCTTTCTCTCGTAAAGGAAATCGCCGAAGCTCACGGCGGCTCTGTGAAAGTGATAAGTGAAATCGGAAAGGGAAGTAAATTCACAATTGAAATTCCGTTGAGAGTTGTTTAACGCAAAGTTGCGAAAAATGTAAGCCGCAAATCAATTGTTAGATAAATAAGACTCTTTGCAGCTATGCGACCTTGAGCTTGTGATCATAAATGAAAATTCTATTAGTCGAAGATGAGGAAGGCCTGATCCTGACGTTGACCGATCGGTTGGTCAGCGAAGGGTTCGAGGTCGTTTCTGCATCTGACGGCAAACGCGGTTACGAGCTTGCGGCCTGTGAGAATTTTGATCTGATCATTCTTGATATAATGCTTCCGAAAATGAACGGCTACGATGTCGCCCGCGACCTTCGGCGAAATGGCGTCTCGACCCCGATCATGATGTTGACCGCGAAAGGCGAAACGATCGACAAGGTGCTTGGGTTAAAGCTCGGCGCCGATGATTACCTTACAAAGCCGTTTGAAGTTGCGGAACTTCTGGCTCGCATCGAGGCTTTGCTTCGACGCTCAACAAATAGCAGGAACGGAATTTCGTTGGAAGGTTTTCGATTCGGCAAGGTCGCCGTCGATTTTCGGCGAGCCGAGGTTTTTCGTGCGGAAAAGCCAATCGATCTGTCCGCGATGGAGTTCAAGTTGCTTCAGTATCTGATCGAAAATCGCGGCGATGTTCATTCGCGCGATCATCTTCTTGATGCTGTTTGGGGCTACGATGCAATGCCGACGACACGAACCGTAGATGTTCATGTTGCGTGGCTCAGGCAAAAACTGGAAGAGAATCCGAAACATCCCAAGTTCATTCAAACCGTTCACGGCATCGGCTACAAATTCGCCGATTAGCGAAATACATATATTGCTATCGCGAGAAAATGAAACACGCTTCCGCCGAGAACGAAAACGTGCCAGATCGCGTGATGATGTTTTAGCGTTTTCCAGCCGAAAAAAATGACGCCGATCGAGTAGCTAAGGCCGCCCGCAACGGCAAGTGCGACAGGTTTGGCGCCGAGAGCGAGATACAGAGGTTGGATAGCAAAAACACTGATCCAACCCATTGCAAGATACGAGATCACTCCGACCGCATTGAATCGACCTCTGAAAATCAATTTCATCGATATCCCAAATAACGCGAAAGCCCAAACGAATGCGAGTAATCCGAAACCAAGACTGCCGCGCATCACGATCAACAGAAAAGGCGTGTAGCTGCCCGCGATAAGAAGATAAATACAGCAATGATCGACGATTTGAAGTTTATATTTTCTTTCGGGTGCGGTTTCGGAATGATAAAGCGTTGAGGCGAGATACAAGACGACGAGCGACGAACCGTAAACGACACTGCTTGCGACATACCATGCGTCACCTTTTGCAGCGGCAAGCCAAACAAGAAATGCAAATCCGGCGATGCTGAGAAGCAGACCGAAGCCGTGCGTCAACGAATTGGCGACCTCTTCAACACTGAGTTTTTCGATTCTTGCGGCGATCATCTGCACATTAGAGGCTTAAAACTCACTTTCCGTTGTCGAGCGACTTCGGCGGGCGACCCCGGATTCGTATGCCGCGTTTTCAACATCGGCCGCAACGGCCTCGCCGACACGGCGGTCGAATACCGATGGAATAATATAATCGGGGTGAAGTTCGTCGTCGCCGATTATTCCGGCAATCGCGTTCGCGGCGGCGAGTTTCATCGGTTCGTTTATGCGCGATGCGCGACAGTTCAATGCACCGCGAAAAATGCCGGGGAAGCAAAGAACATTATTGATCTGATTCGGATAATCGGAACGACCCGTTGCCATGACGGCCACATGGCCCGCGGCGTCTTCGGGCATTATCTCCGGCGTCGGATTTGCCATCGCAAAAACGATCGGATCAGACGCCATGTTCTTAAGATCGTTTTCGTCGATAATGCCCGGCGCCGAAAGGCCAAAGAAAACGTCGGCGCCTTTTATCACGTCGTGAACGGTGCCGTTTTCCCGATTCGGGTTGGTGTTGCGTGCATACCAGTCCTTTACCCAGTTCATATTCTCCTTTCGACCCTCAAAGATAGCGCCTGTCGTATCGCAGCCGATGATGTTTTTCACACCGGCGGCCATCACTATTTTTGTGCAGGCAACACCCGCCGCACCGATCCCGTTCACGACCAGCTTGATATCTTCCATTCGCTTGCGGACGATCTTTAATGCGTTGATCAAGGCTGACAGAACAACGACGGCCGTGCCGTGCTGATCGTCGTGAAATACGGGAATTTCGAGTTCTTCTTTCAACCTCTCTTCGATCTCAAAACAACGCGGTGCGGAAATATCTTCAAGATTTATCCCGCCGAATGCGACGGAAATATTTTTTATGGTTTGCACGATCTCATGAGGATCTTTTGTGTTCAGGCAGATCGGAAAAGCGTCAACGCCGCCGAATTCTTTGAACAACTGACACTTGCCTTCCATCACAGGCATCGCTGCGGCCGGGCCGATATCGCCGAGCCCGAGAACGGCGGTTCCATCGGAAACGACAGCAACCGTGTTCTTTTTTATCGTGAGATTAAATCGCTTTTCCGGGTCGCGATGAATCGCCTCGCAGACACGCGCGACGCCGGGTGTGTATGCCATCGAAAGGTCGCTCCGCGTTTTGAGCGGCATCTTGGAAACGATCTCGATCTTGCCGCCGAGGTGCATCAGAAAAGTTCGGTCGGAAACATTGACGACCTCGACGCCGTCGATCACGCTCGCAGCATCGACTATTTCTTTATCGTGCGTTTCGCTCGCAGCGTTTACGGTGATGTCGCGGATCAGGAAATCCTTTCCGACGCTGACAATATC
>JBOGOW010000452.1:0-3376 GCA_050748285.1 Pyrinomonadaceae bacterium | reverse complement strand
TCCTTATCCCTTTTTCTTTCATGACGGTTCTCATCTCCCCATCATGAACACTTTCATCCCTTTTTCAGTATCATTTTATATTGGAATCACCCCATCCTTTCAGTATCATTCTGCATTGGACAAGACTGCGGGTTGCCGAAAGGGCAGACGATAAGTTATCCTTATCGTTTCTAACTTTTACGCATGAGATGGCTCGTGTCGTTTTGTTAGAGCAGCTTTATCGTGCATTTACGATTTTGAAAGGATTTCCGTATCAGAAATGAGCAAATTGAAAGTTAAAGAAGCAAGAGAGATCAAAGCGAAACTGACGGCAGAACGCGAACTGCTGATCGAAAAATTAAACGGCAACGACCTTTCGGTCGATGACTCGGAGACGCCCGATCCTGTTGACCTCGCGGTGCGTAATTATTCGAAGAACGTGATGCTGGCGGTTTCGGAAAACGAAAGCCGCCAACTTGCGCTTATCGACGAAGCGATCCTGCGGGTCGATGACAAAGAATATGGCAATTGCCAAAACTGCGGCAATCCGGTAAATAAAAAACGCTTGAATGCGATTCCATGGGCACGATATTGCCTTACCTGCCAGGAACTTGTCGAAAAAGGTCTGCTCGACGAAGAGACTGTTTGACCTGCCCACTTCCTAACTGTCCCCGAATTGTAATAACATCGCTACTCGAAACGCGATGTTTTCAACAGTTACCGATAAACTCAGAGCCTTATTATTTCCGCAAGCATGTCTTGTTTGCCGCGTCAATCAGTCGAAGTTCTTTGACGGAAACGCATGCTCCGGCTGTTGGTCGCAAACCCGGCTTTTTACGGGTGAGGAAGCGATCTGCGAAAAGTGCGGTCTGCTGCTCGGGCAGGCAAAATTGAATCGAACAACGAACTGCTGGCAATGCGACGGCCATTTTTATGAAAAGGCGCGAGCATGCGGTATCTATTCCCAAGCACTTACGGCAGAGATTGTAGGGCTGAAGACAACGCCGAAATTGAACTGTCGAACCAGGGAACTCCTTCATAACACATTCGTAAGCGCCCGATTTCATCAATCAACATTGCTCATTCCGGTTCCGCTTTCGCGGCAACGGCAATTTGAACGCGGGTTTAATCAGGCAGAGGTCATCGCAAACTCGTTGTCGCATTTTAGCAACATCCCCGTGGATTCAAAAAGTCTCCAGCGCACGAAACATTCGACGATGCACCGCATTGGGATGGACCGAAAGGCTCGCGACCTCTCGGTCAAAAATGCGTTTAATGTCGTGCGTCCGAAACTGATCGCGGGGCAAAATATTTTGCTTATCGATGACGTTTACACGACCGGAGCCACGCTTTCGTATTGTGCAAAAGCACTCAAAAAGCATGGCGCAGTCGAAGTGAACGCACTGACGATAGCGCGAGCGATATCAAACGAAGTCTAAGGCGTGTCAAATCGTGGCAGCGGCAGATCGCCGTTCAAACCCCACTGCGGCGGGATTGAAATTCCCGTCGCGCTTCCGAGGATGTACCAGATGCCTTCCGATGGACGAAACACGGTCATGTCGTCGATCATATCGCCGTCATAATCGCCCTGAGCAGGAATATCGCCGGTAAGACCCCACGGGGTAATAAAAATATTGTTGTTTGAACTTTGGATCAGATACCATTCACCGGATGTCGGCCTATAAACCATTAGATCGGCTCGTCCGTCGCCATCGAAATCGCCGGGAGATGGGATGTCGCCATTCAGACCCCAGCCGCTTATCACAATATTTCCATTCGTGCTCTTTAACATATACCAACTGCCGTTCGAGGGCCGCCACACTGTGAAATCAAAACGGTTATCGCCGTCAAAATCAGCCGGCACTGGAATATCACCGGGTAATCCCCAGTTTACGGTTGAAATCCCAAGATCGGTCGAACGGCGTGCAAACCACCCGCCGCTCGCAGGCCGATAAACCGTCAGATCCGCTCTTCCGTCGGCATCGTAATCGCCCGCAACAGGGATATCGCCTGCCAGTCCAAATTGGATAATGTTAAACGTAAAGTCCGAACTATAAAGCGAATACCAGGTGGAATTAGAGGGTCGAAAAACGCTAATGTCCGCACGCCCGTCACCATCGTAATCCTCGGGCGTGGGAATATCGCCGTCAAGCCCAAACGACGTTACGCGTATGCCGCCGCCGCTGTTCAATTGGTACCAAGTGCTGTTCGAAGGACGAAATACGGCCAGATCGACTTTCAGGTCGCCATCGAAATCGGCTGAAGTCCGATTCCCCATAATCTTATCCACCGAACCAGGCCCGCCAGCCAATGGAGCACCTACGACATAGAGTTCGCCGTCTTCATCCTCGCCGAACGAAACGATGTTTCGTGATGTAGCGAGCACAATGGTTTGCTGCGTTCCATCCCATTTTAGGATCTCGCCCGTGCAGTAATCGGCATAAACGTATGTGCCAAGCGGAAACGCACGTTGGGCACCGCGATAGACATAACCGCCGGTTATGGAACATCTTGACCCGGCAGAACTGTAATCAAAAACCGGGTCAGTGAACCCCGGAGTGTTGCATGCGGCCTGCGAACCGGCGAGATGTGAGCCTTCGCAAATTTTCCAGCCGTAGTTGGTTCCGCTGTTGATGATATCTACTTCTTCCCAAAAGTTTTGGCCGACATCCGCAGCCCAAAGCTGGCCTGTGCCCCGTTTATCAAACGACCATCGAAACGGATTGCGAACGCCGATCGCGTAGATCTCGTCCAAGCCGGCGATGCCGACGTAAGGGTTGTCTGCGGGAACCGTGTAAGTCGGATTTGCATCGTTGCCTGATACATCCGGCGTTATCCGCAGGAATTTACCGAGCAGTTCGTCGATATTCTGCGCACGATTTCCGGGATCGTTGCCTGATCCGCCGTCTCCCATTCCGATATATAAATTCTGAACGCCAGGCGTGTCTTCGCGAAACTCGATCATCCCACCGTTATGATTTGAGAAAGGCTGTGCTATCGGCCCAATAACGATTCGCTCGCTGTTCGGGTCGCCGACGGTGTTGTTATTGGTCGCCGTATATCTTGCAACGATCGTCGCGCCGTCGGTCTGGCGAGTGTAATTAACAAAAAAGTAGTGATTGTTCTTAAAATCCGGGTGAAACGCCATGCCGAGAAGCCCGCGTTCGCCGCAGCAAAGCACCCTGGAGGTGATGTTCATAAACGTCGTCGGCATAGTTGCACCCGGTTGATAGACTTTTATCACGCCAGCTTGCTCTACAAGAAAAAGACGACGACTACCGTCCTTGGCATTTGTTACGAACACAGGATTATTGCCGACACCTGACAATTGGTTCAGCTTTAGCCGAAATGGTAGATTCTGGCCGAACAAAGGTAACGCGATTGCAACTGCGAACAA
>JBOGOW010000451.1:0-3407 GCA_050748285.1 Pyrinomonadaceae bacterium | reverse complement strand
GCGCGGGCTTTTGCAAATTCGGTATCGCCCTTGCTTACCTCGCGGGCTTTTGCAAAAAAACATTGCTCAAATTATAGGCGAGATAATTATCTGAACCCGTCGATTTCGCGCGCGGTTTGCAGTCGTTGTATTCGGTGCGATCGGAAGGCTTGCTCCAAAGCCCTTTGTCTCGATGCGGCCCGATTCGATGCCAAATGCCGAAAGCTTTTCGGCAATGGCCTGCGAACGCTGTCGCGTCAATGTTTCCAATTCTTCAGGATTTCCTCGATCATCGGTGTGCGATTCGATGGAAATTCGATAGTCGGGATTATTTGCAAGCGTCTCGCCGAGCGATGTAACTTTCGGATCGGCAGCAGGTGCAAAATCCGTCGCGCGGGCGGACGACCAATACGATTCCGGCAGCGTCAAAACGATTCCGCGCTCGGTTTTTGTAACCGTACCATACCGTTTTAGAGACTGCATGAATCCGGGCTCATTCGCATTTATTTGCGCCAACCGCGCTTCGCGCGCCTGCCGCTCTTCCTGGCTGCGTTTTTCGTTATCGTATGCCGCAAGACGCTGTTTCGCGTTGTCGAATTCGACCTTTGTTCTGCCAATTTCCTCACGCAGCCGTCCATTTTCAGAACGCAGTTCACGGATCTGCTGATTGTAATTAGTTACGTCGCGCTCGGAAAGTTCGCGGTTGCGCGTTTCCGAGGCAAGCTGGTCTTTAAGATCGGCGATCTGGCTGCGCGCATCGGCCAAGCTGTCTTCGAGTTTGCGAAGCTCGGCGTCGTTTCGCGTCTGCTCGTTTCGTTTCGTTCGAGCTTCTTTGCGTTCAAAGGCAATCGATTCGGCCTTTACCGCCATGCTTATCGCGTCGCGAGCCACGATATCGACCGTGTCCTCATCGCGTCCGGCGCGCCACGAAGCCTCTGCGTTTTCTAAAAGATCTTGCGCCTGTTTCAGTTCGGCGGAAGCATCGCGTTCGGCACCCGCGTATCGAGCCAACGCGATCGCCTGATGTCCCTGCAAGATCGACGAAGGCGTTTTTTGATAATCGGCTTCGGCGATCAGCGGCGTTCCGGGGTCGCGGAAATAATCGCTCGAATTCCCGAAATAATGCACGGCCGTGGTCGTCCGAACCGACTGTCCGGTGTCCATTGCGGCACTAATATTTTCAAGCATTATTTTCTGGCTCGGCCGGGTTACAAGAAAATGTGGTTCGGCGGTAACGAGCAGCGCAAACGTCTGCATCGACGTCGAGGCGGTTATCTTTGTGCTGAATGCAAAAAATCCGCGCCGCTTTATCTCGCCAAGCCGATCGACCTGTCCCTCGGGCGAGATCGCCCAAAACACGTATGTCGCATAACCGGCGCCTAATTCCAGTGGGCGCGGCATGTCGGATATCGAAAGTTCGATCTTTGTTCCCGTTTTACCTGTCCGCTTAACCTTAGCGGTGGCGTGCATTTTTGGAAACTGCACCGTGCCGCGAAACTGGACATTTATCTGGTCGTCCACCGGATATGTGATCGCTACCGTGCTGCGTGCGATGTCCGCTTGTCCATATGCAGCCGCTGCAATACAAAAGATTATCGCCAGGGCCGCTGCCCCGCAAAAAATATTTGATAATTTCATTTTTAATGCTCCGTTCAAGCGATGCTTTAAGAAAGATGCCATATCTGCGGCAGCAGTTGCAAATTTTGCCGATTTGCAATAGTGGGTCAATTTTGAGTTCTATTGCTCATTCATAATAGAGATTGCCTTTGTGATCTTTGTGAAACCCTTTGTGTTCTCAGTGTTAGCTTCTTTCCAAACACAGAGAACACCAAGTTATGACACAAAGCCCGCAAAGTCTTGGGAAAATTACACACTAACCGATTTGCAAATTTGTTTGCGCCGCCGTGTAAAGTATATTCAGTTACTTGATATTCAATGGAAGAATTTCGCCGACTCTTAAAATATATTCGCCCGCTTTGGCCGTCGTTCGCGCTCGCCTTTGTCGCGATGTTAGTCGTCGCGATCTTTGAGACCGCGATCACAACCCTGCTTGGCCCGATATTTGAGCAGCTGCTGCCAACCGATGCGCGTCAGACAAAACTTCCGTTCAATATTCAAAACCTTATCCCGCGCGACGACTGGTTTCGCGGCTGGATAGCGATCTCGGTTCTTCTGATCAGTTTTACTATTTTGAAAGGGATCGCGGAATTTCTTTCGTCGTTCCTGATGGCTCGGATCGGGCAGAAAGCTATCTTTCAGCTTCGCACCGAGCTATACGAACATCTGCTTGCTCAATCGACCGAGTTCTTCGAACGCCATCGCACGAATTTTCTTGTTTCGCGGCTGGTTGTAAGCTGCGCCGCGATCGAGGGCGCCGTTTCGCACAATATTCGCGACGTCCTTCGCGAATCGCTGACATTGATCTGCTTTCTCACCGCCGCATTTTATTACAACTGGCGTCTAATGCTCGGTGCGATAACGATCGGGCCGGTCATCGCGTACTTGACCGTTCGATTCAGCAGGTTATTCCGCAGATTTGCCACCGAATCACTCGAAGGCAATAAGCAATTAACCGACACCGCGCAGGAAACGCTTTCAAATCACACCATCGTCAAAGCCTACCAAGCCGAGGAACGTGAAAAATCACGGTTTAGAAATATCGCAGCGGTGATCGCACGGGCGAATATGCGAACGGGCCGCATCGCATCGCTCTCACCGCCTATTCTTGAATTTATAGGTTATCTGGCGATCGTCGTGCTTTTCTATTTTGGATTGCGTGAGATCAATTCCGGCAGAATGGTCGCGGGTGAATTCATCTCCTTTTTATTTCTTCTCTTTCGCAGTTACGACCCGATGAGAAAATTGTCGCGGCAGCATAACGAACTTTCGAGAGCATTTGCAGCGGCAAAGGATGTTTGGAGCGTTATGGACGAAAACAGCACGCTGCCCGAAAATAAAGATGCCGTTAAACTTCAAGAGCTTCGGGACAAGATAACGCTCGAAAACGTTTCGTTTGGTTACGGCAAATCGAAGAAATCGGTGCTTCGTTCCATCGACCTGGAAATTCCGAAGGGCGAAACCATTGCGTTGGTAGGCGAAAGCGGGGGCGGAAAATCCAGCATGATAAAGCTGGTGCAGCGATTATACGATCCGGCTTCGGGAAAGATAACTTGGGACGGCGTCGATCTTTGTAATGCGCAAGTCGCAAGCCTTCGTCAAAGAATCGCGCTCGTTTCGCAGGAAACAGTTTTGTTCAACGACACGATTTTGTACAACATCAGCTACGGCGATCCTGAAGCGTCGATTGACGATGTTCGAAGCGCAGCGAAAACGGCCTTTGCCGATGAGTTTATCCGCGAACTGCCCGGCGGCTACGACACGTTGGTTGGCGAACGCTGCGTTTTTCTTTCGGGCGGACAGCGTCAGCG
>JBOGOW010000450.1:0-3422 GCA_050748285.1 Pyrinomonadaceae bacterium | reverse complement strand
AACTCAGCTTCCCCGAAAAACTAAAGGAGGTCAAACTACCAGACAATCTCCCTTAAAAAACCGGATTTAAAACCTTTGGCAAACAAGGATGCGAAAATCTATTTCCACAACTTTTGACACGAACTCTTAGATTATGCTGTAAATCGAACTTACGATTCGAAACAAGGCCGCTTTACCCAAGTCGATCCCATCGGAATGCAAGCAGCTTCCCTGATTTCTCCGCAGACGCTGAATATGTACAGCTACTGCGGAAATGATCCGATAAACTATCTTGATCCAGCCGGGTTGTTCTGGAGAGCGCTGTTCAGATGGATCGCGAATCTCTTCAGAAGTGCCCGTATACGAGCAATCGCAAAACGAATAGCGATCAAGTTTGTCGTAAGATTAATCACCTCCGGCAATCTCGGCGCCGCGATCCGAGGTGCAGTTGGAGATTTTTCCAACGAAATCGGTCTGGCATTGCGCCCGCGTGGTTATCTTACTCCCGCATGGAACCCAGCTTCCAGGCATCCTCTGAACGCAAGTATCTCCACTTTGGATAGATACATAATCCGGAATTTGCTCGGAAACGATTTACAATGCCATTTGATGGGTATAGTTGCCGCATTATTTGTAAAAACATTGATTGGTGAGTTTGGCGCAGAAGCGCTGAACGCTGATGGATCCTTTAATGATAAAGCAGTTTCTAGATTTGACGAACTGTTCAGTGCAATGTACACAGGCCGTCCGATGAATAGCATTGGCAACGTGAGTGATCTCAATTCGAAAGATTTTGTAAAGAACAATGCATTGGCATGGACCAATCCCGCACTTAAAAAATATGTCGGTCAACGGGGATTTAAGAGTGAATTCAGAGAAGGCACTAATGACGCAAACGATCAAACTCATCACTTCACCGTTTTCTTTAGCGCTGGTATCAATAGCGGGATTATTAGTTACGGAGCAACCGCGGTGCATAACTTTGGTGATAATGAAGCTGATCAAAAATTAGGAAACGCTGCTTATGCTTTGGGGAAACGGCTTAGAAGCAATCCGAAGCTGCTTAGCGACATTGGATCAACGATTCAGTCTGAATTCTGCACCCCGTAATTGTGGAAATTTATTTACATTATGAAATTCTGGATTCGATTTATTGCGATTTGCATTGCCGGCGGCATTCTAGGCTTTTGGCGGCAGACAATTGGAGAAAGTGTTTATGTCGACTATTACGGCAGAATAGTCTCAATTGCGGTTGGGTCGCTAACATTCGGATTGACATTCATAGCCGTTTATTTTGCTACCCGGAGAAAATCGGAAGGGTTTTCAGATTTTCTAATCTGCTTAACAGGGGCGATTTTTACTTTCATAAACTTAAATATTTTAAAGGATGCTATTGAGCTTCGAATCGCTTGGAATGACCTGTCATTACAGTCGCTTGTTCGAGACGTGGAACACTCGATTAGTAGGGATGGTTTTATTGGACGTTTTCTATTCGGGATTATAATTTATTTTTGCGGAAGCTTTCTTTTTGTCTGGGTAGTAAAACTGCTCGTCAGATTGGTCAAGCGGCGTTTTGAATGATTTTGCAGCGGCGATAGATATGGCAAGGACAAGTGTGCAGGGTTTACATCGGTGCGGGGCAATCGGGTGCGAATTGGGCGAACGCCTTTTTCTATGATGCACGTTCAAATCTGACGCAGAAAACGGATGCACGCGGGATAAAGTCTCTGTATTCGTTCGAGCTTTCGGGCGGCGGGCAGGATCCTTTGAATCGATTGCAGTCGATGAGCTATGACCACAGCGGGCCGTTGGATACAAGCCTGTCGATCTATGCCTCGCAGCCGACGACGTATTCGTATATGACGACGGGCGATAGGACTCGGATTCAGGCGGTCAGCACGAACTATATTCTTGCGGAGACTTTTACATACGACGTCGAGGGTCGGGTTAGCGAGAATACGAAGACGGTGCAGTGGCGGGCGAATTATCCTTTTGTAACGAGCTATCTTTATGACACGCTTGATCGGGTGAAGGAAGTTCATTATCCGGCACAGTACGGTTTGGCGGGGAGTCCGCGAAAGATTGTTGCGAATACATACGACGCGGCAAGCCGTCTGACGACAATGACCGTCGGCGGGCAGACTGCGGCGAGCGATATTGTTTATAATGCTTCGGATCAAACGACGCAGATAAAGATCGGGACTTCGGGGACGAATCAGGTAACGGAAGATTATACGTTCGATGCGCAGACGGGATTGCTGACGAACCAGAAGGCGATTCGCGGCGGCACGTCTTTGCTTGATCTTTCGTACGAATACAACCGTTTGGGAAGCGCGGGGAATCTAAGCGGGAAGACCGGTCATCTGACCAAGATCATTGACAACTTAAACACGGCGAAGAACCGCGAGTATGAGTTCGATGCTCTCGGACGTTTGACCAAAGCAAAAGGCGGTGCGACGGGGACGCTCTGGAATCAGACTTATACCTATGACCGTTACGGGAATCGTACGAATGTATCGGCAAGCGGCGTTGCGGCTGATAACTCTGCAATACCGATTGACGGGATTCCGAATCTTTCTTACGACAACACGACAAACCGCATCACGACGAGTGGATTCGAGTACGACGTAAACGGTAACCAGATTCGAGCACTGGCCGAAGACGGCTCGACGTGGGTCAAATACGATTACGATTCCGCAAATCGTTTGCGAGGCGTTACCAAGGACGACACAAACCAAACACAGCTTCAATGGTTCGAATACGCGGCGGACAATGCAAGATTACTTTCCCTTGATGCTGCTGCGAACCAATGGTCGATCTACGCCTCGGTCGGTGGAACCGTTCTGGCGGAATACACCGAGTTCACATCTGCCGTTCCGACTTGGGTAAAGAGCTACACATATCTCGGCTCATCTCAGCTTTCCACGATAACTCCGAACGGCTCGGGCGGTGAATACACTGAGTACAATCACCCTGATCGGCTCGGAACACGTGTAATTACAAATCAAACGGGCGGGACTTCTTACGAGCAGGCACACCTTCCGTTCGGAACCGCGCTAAATGCAGAGTCGACTGCGACGGGCAACAACAAACGCTTTACTTCGTACGACCGAAGCTTGAAAACCGGGCTCGACTATGCGATAAACCGAACCTACGATTCGAAACAAGGCCGCTTTACGCAAGTCGATCCGATAGGTATGGGTTCGGTATCGCTTACACTCCCGCAGACGCTGAATCTTTACGCCTATTGTGCGAACGATCCCATTAATCACACCGACCCAAGCGGGTTAGGCTTTTTCAGCTTCTTAAAGAAGCTATTCAAATGGATATTGGCTGTAATAGCTGTAATCGTCGCGATACTGACAATCATAGCTGCTCCTCCAACTTTGGTGGGGATTCTCGGCGCAATAAGTGCAAGTGCTGCGGCAGGGTCGGCTGTCGCC
>JBOGOW010000449.1:0-3451 GCA_050748285.1 Pyrinomonadaceae bacterium | reverse complement strand
TAGGATATTCGGCTCTGTACAAATTGGTTTTTGGACGACGAGCATTTGGAAACTTGCGGTCGCGGCAATTTTTGCTTGTTTTGTGTCAATCGTGTTTACTTCGCTCTTTCCAAACGATTGGTTTACTTTTGGAATCACTACTGTCTTGATCGCAGCGGTATTTTTAGGCGTGCTGCTTGTGCTGCGTTTCGCCGATATCGACGAGCTGCGAAGGTTGGTCAAGCGGCAGGCATATACCGTTGACGGCGATCAAGAGTCAGTAACTCAATTTCCAGGCAATATTTGAAGAGAGCTTTGAAAAACTATTGAAATTGCGTGATAGACACTAAATTAAAGTCTTTATTCGTGCATTAGTGGCAAAAAAGTAGCCACGAATGCACGAATAAGAACTAAACCCTTCGGATTGTTGAAGCCAACCAAACTGTTTTTCAAAGAACTCTTAAGTTTATTTTTGTGCAATAATATACAGAATTTCGACGCTGCAATTTCTATTAAAAATTGATGATCGTATTTACAAACGGATGTTTCGATATCCTTCATCGCGGGCATATCGAGCTTCTAAAACAAGCGAGGTCGCTGGGCGACCGTTTGATCGTCGGTATCAACAGCGACGAATCGGTTCGAAAGATAAAGGGAGCCGGTCGGCCCTTTTTCGATCAGGGATCACGCGCCACCGTCTTGCTTGCTCTCGACGCGGTTGACGAAGTTAGAATATTCGACGAACTGACGCCGGAAACTCTGATCCGCGAGGTCGCTCCGGATATTCTGGTTAAAGGCGGTGATTGGCAAGAGGGCGAGATAATCGGCGCCGATTTTGTAAAAGCGAACGGCGGGCGCGTTATTTCGATCCCGCTTGTCGAAGGCTACTCGTCGTCTTCAGTGATCGATGCAATGTCGAAAGCAGGATCGGTAAAACCGCCAAACCACAATGGGATTGCTGAGGCGTCACTCACGCAGCATATCGAATCGGTTTCAACTCTCTTGGATCAATCGCTCGAAAGCATATACGAATGCGGAAATATCCTGATCGACACGATTCGCGGCGGCGGAAAAGTTTTGATCTGCGGCAACGGCGGTAGTGCGGCGGACGCGCAGCATATCGCGGCGGAATTTGTCGGGCGTTATGAAACGGATCGCATCGCGCTGCCCGCGATCGCGTTGACGACCGACACATCTGCACTGACCGCGGTTTCGAACGATTATGGATTCAAACGGATTTTTGCGAGACAGGTTGAAGCCCTCGCCCGTGCAGGCGACTGCCTTATCGCGATCAGCACCAGCGGCGAATCCGAAAATGTTATCGCCGCCGTAATGTCAGCGAGAAACGCCGGCTGCAAGGTCGTCGGCATGACAGGCTCACGCGGAAAGAAACTCGCTTCGTTGAGCGATGCCTGCCTGATGGTGCCATCCGACCGCACGGCGCGAATACAGGAATGCCATATAACTGTTGGGCATATCTGGTGCGAGATGGTAGAAAAGGATATTGATTCGGCAAAATGACGCGCTCACAAGACTCGACAACTAAAACCGGTATTCTCGTTATCGGCGACGTTATGCTTGACCGATATTGGTGGGGCGAGGTCACTCGTATTTCGCCCGAGGCTCCGGTTCCGGTCGTTCGTCTTAAAGAATCGACAAACGTTGCCGGCGGTGCTGCGAATGTCGCCGGCAATATCGCCGGTTTAGGCGGAATCCCGATCCTTATCGGCTGCATAGGAAATGATATTGAGGGCAAGCTGCTTCCGGGACTGCTCGCGGAAAACGGCATATCGTCCGAACATCTGCTCGTTTCCGCCGACCGGCCGACTACGGTAAAGACGCGCATCGTTGCTCATAATCAACATGTTGCACGGGTCGATCACGAATCAACCGATCACCTATCGACGGCGGATGAGAATCGCGTTATCAAAAGCGTTAGAGCCGCGTTGGGTTCTGTGAAAGCAGTGGTGATATCCGACTACGCAAAAGGATTTCTCACGGAAAACGTTTTACGCGAGGTTATCGATGCCGCCCGCGAGGCTAATATCGCGACGATAGTCGATCCGAAAGGGAAACGATACGAAAAATATCGCGGCGCTACGCTTCTGACGCCGAATAAGATCGAAGCCGCAGAAGCATGCAATCTTGACCCGAACGAACAAGATATAGTTCGCACCGCCGGAATGCAGCTTTTATCCGAGAACGAAGGATCGTCGATCCTGATAACCGAAGGCGAGAACGGAATGACGCTTTTTTGTCCGGGCGAAGACGCGTTTCACACGCAAGCGTCAGCACGCGATGTTTTCGATGTTACCGGTGCCGGCGACACGGTGGTCGCCGCGCTTTCGGTCGCGATCGCTGAAGGCGTTTCGCTTCGCGATGCTGTAGATTTGGCGAATTGCGCCGCGGGGATCGCCGTAGAAAAAGTTGGCACAACGATTGTTACAAAAAAGATGATCAGCGATCGAACGCAGCAGCTGATCGAAAACGCAGCACATTTATGACCTTTTCAGTATGCTTCGTCGAACGTCGGCCGGGAAAATACGTTAGTCTTGAAAAAGCCTTCCGGTCGATTGCCGCTGACCTTTCGGATAGATATTCTTACAATTTTGTTCAGATTCCGTTTAGTTCGCGTGTTTACAATGCGATTGCGAATCTTTTGTTTTTTCGCCCTAAACAAGCGGATATTTATCAAGTAACAGGCGATCCGACTTACATTGCATTGCGGCTTCCGCCGGAGCGAACCGTCCTTTCGATAATGGATCTTCGTTTCGTGAACATGAACACCGGAATACGCCGCTTTATTTTGAAAAAGCTCTTTTTGGATCTACCGCTCCGCCGCCATCGATATGTAACCGCGATATCGGCCAACGTCCGTGATGAGATCGTCGCGTTGACCGGCTGCGACCCGGATAAAATACGAATTCTCGATCTTCCGCTGATGTCGCATTTTCGAGCAAACAGGACGAAGGAATTCGATGCGGTGAAGCCCGTCATTCTTCAAGTCGGCACGATAGCAAACAAAAATGTGCCGAACCTTGTGCGGGCGTTGAATGGGCTGTCATGCAAGTTGATCGTCGTAGGCGAGCTCGATAATGAACTGCTTGAGGCATTGGAATCGAATTCGATCGATTACGAGAATTCGCTCAGCCTTTCTAATGAAGGCATGTGCGACGCCTATGAAAAGGCGGATATCGTTACTTTTTGTTCGACCTATGAAGGCTTTGGGCTTCCGATAATCGAGGGCCAAATGATGCGAAAGCCGGTGATAACAAGCGATCTAAGCCCTATGAAAGACACCGCGGGAATAGGCGCGTGTTTGGTCGATCCATACGATCCGGTCAGTATTCGGAACGGGATTCAACGCGTGATCGACAACGCCGAATATCGTGAATCATTGGTCGAAGCGGGCGTCAAAAACGCAATGCGCTTTGAATCAAAAGCTGTCGCATCGCAATATGAACGGCTGTAT
>JBOGOW010000448.1:0-3454 GCA_050748285.1 Pyrinomonadaceae bacterium | reverse complement strand
GTGGCGAGAATAACGGTACCGGATTTGCTCGATTCAATAATTCGGTTCCGCAAACTGTCAGCCAGGTGTTCGGAACCAATCCGCCAATTAGCCATTTTCGCGTAACACCTTTGCGCTTCGAATACGGTTCGGATGGCTTGCAATACGGCTTAGTACAGATAGACTACCTAACGCTCTGGAATCGCGATGACGGCCTTTCGGTTGGTGGGATTTGCACCTCAGCCTTGACTGTCGGACTCGGTTTGGCAGGATATGGTTCAAGTCAGGTCTTATCCGGATTAGGGTCGCACAATCTTGACAATGAGCGTTCGGCAATGTTGGTCGCGGCTCCGGTGAGCACCCAGAACACATATAGCACAAATGCCTCGAGCTATAAAGCTTTCCAATTATTTACAGCCGCGCACGAAAATACTTTTACTGACCAGAGTTTTTTGTTCTCTTTTTATCAACCTCTCAATTTCGGAGGGCACATACCACTTGCGCTCTCGCGTGCGAAACATGCAACATATGCGTTTAATCCGAATTACTTTCCGCTTGTGCCGCGCTACGTAATTTATTCTGCTTACGCGACAGTGGCCTATCTTTATTATTCCAACCGAATAAGCCGCTTCCAGTATTTGATTTATCTATATTTGCTGAGTACGGCATTTTTCGCTTGTTTTGTGGATCGCTTTCAGAATCAGGGAGGCATGCTTTCAGGCAATCGGATAAATGTGGGTGAATTGGGGAATCCGATCAATGGATCGAAGTTCATACAAGATACAGAACTCAGAAATAAACTTAATCGACATTTTTAATGCTAAAAGGAGGAAACTGAAATGTTAAAAAGAGTCTTTTTAACAGCAATCGTTATGATAGTGATTAACTTAGTCATCGCACCGGTTGCTTTTGCAAACGACAAACGGGAAAAGGAACTAAAATTTGCGGAAAACGTAAAATCAGAGATTATCAAACTCGGAACCGGCACCGACGCCAAAGTAAAGGTCAAACTGAAGAATGGAACGAAATTCGAGGGTTACGTTTCGGCTATAACAGACGACTCGTTCACGGTTGTGGATAAGGTAACTGGAGATTCGACTTCAATTCCGTATCCAAGCGTTAAACAAATCAAGGGCAATAATCTGTCGTCTGGGGTAATAATTGCAATAGGATTTGCAGTTTTTTTAATTGTTCTCGCCATTCTCGTGAGCAGATCTAGTTGAGAGATTTACCTTTGTTTATATTTTCGATTTCCATGTATTCGGGAGAGAATCCCTTTGAATTCCGGAGGCACGTTGAGATGTCAAAAACAATCTTGCCCGTGCTGTTTATAATATTGCTCGTAAACTTATTGCTGTCGCAGAAGTTAGGCGACATCTGCGCTTTGCGATTAAGTCGATGTTTTAGACTATGGTTTAACCGCATAGTCAGGCCAGCATGATGTTGGATTCCCGTTGCCAGCAGTAAAGACAATGCCGGAAGTCTCTTAGAAAGTCGATTTTTTACTTGTCTTAACCAAATACGTAATGATGAGAACGCCAAACAGCGCGCCAAAAGCAATGGCGATCACGGCGCCGTCTGAAAGATTATTGCCTTTAATTTGCTTAACACCGCGATACGGGACATTTGTGGCAATTCCTGTCTTCTTTTCGATTACTGTAAAGTCCACTTCGTTTATCTGCGAAACATAACCTTCCAGTTTTGTTCCGTTTTTCAATTTAATCTTTACCCTGGCATCCGTTCCCGTTCCAAGTCTGGAAATCTCGGATTTGACTTTAGCAGCAAAGCCGGCTTCCTTTTCAGTGTTATCGCGTGCCGATGCAATTGGCGCATTTACCAAGTTAAATATCATCAAAACAAGAGCCGCTACAATCGCTTTCTTTAACATTTCACTTTTCCTCCTTAACCTAAAAATGTCGGTTGAGTTTTTGGGTCAACTGCCTGTCTTGTATAAATCCTGACCCATTGAGCGGGTTGCCAAGTTCACCGATATTTATCCTATTACCTGAAAGTACCCCTCCCTGATTTTGAAAACGTTTCACAAAACAAGCAAAAAAATGCCGTATTCAGCAAATAACATAGTTCATCTACTGAAAACGGCATATATGGTTCGTAGAGTAAAAACAAGGTCGCTCAAGTCGAAAAATTATGGACTTTGGCACTCGACATGTGAACTCATCTGAACAAGAATTCTTTTGAATCTAATCCTTTGAAGCGGCGACGGCAATAATTACGAAAACCAAAAATCCAACTACAAGAACTATAAACGTCGCGTTTTGCGACCAGTTATTACCCTTTGCTTGCTTTACCTGCGAATAAGGCACGAATGTCGATACGGCAGTTTTCTCCTCAATAACGGTAAACCCATCTCCGGCTATTTCCGAAATATAGCCGTTGACTTTACTGCCATTCTTGAGTTTCAATCGAATTTTTGAATCAGCTCCGGTTCCCTGTTTCTCGATATTCGCCCGAAGTTTCTCAACAAACCCTGCACCTTTATCTGATTTACCTGAAGCGAAAGCAACGGGAGCAATCGTCAAGTTTATTAACAACGCAATCATTGAAATCAAAATATATTTCATTAGCATCTTTTATCTCCTCCCTTTATCGTTAAAAATGTCGGTTGAGTTTACTGGTTAATTGTCTATCTCGAATGAACCCAGACCCATTGATTGGATTGGCCAATTCTCCAACATTTATCCGATTCCCTGAAAGTAACCCTCCCTGATTTTGAAAGCGATCTACTGCGCATGTAAAGAACACGGTATTCAGCAAGTAAAGAAATACCAAATACTGAAAACTGCTAATTCGGCCGGAATAACGAAGATAAGAAACGGCGGCATATGCAGAGTAAATTATGTAGCGCTGGAAAATAGGAAAGAAATTTGGATTAAACGCGTAAGTCGCATGTTTTGAACGCGAAAGTGCAAGTGGTACGTGGCCTCCGAAGGAGATAGGCTGATAGAACGAATACAAGAAACTCTGATCAAACAAGAGGGTGCCTTCGTGGGCAGATGTAAATAGCTGAAAGGCCCTATAGCTTGAAAAGTTTGTATTGAAAGTGTTTGGGGTAGTCACCGGAGCCGCCACTAGCATTGCGGACCTCTCATTGTCAAGATTGTGCGATCCCAATCCATCTAACGCTTGACTCGTACTGAATCCGACCAAGCCTGCGGCGAGAGTTAGACCACTTGTGCAAACGGCGCCAACCGAAAGGCCGTCATCGCGATTCCAGAGTGTCAGGTAATCGATCTGAAGCAACCCATACTGTACGCCGTCCGATCCGGTTTCGAATCGCAGCGGAGTTACACGAAAATGGCTGATCGGCGGATTTGTCCCGAACACCTGGCTGACAGTTTGCGGAACCGAATTATTGAATCGAGCAAATCCGGTACCGTTATTCTCGCCACCTGAGACAAAATAATTTGGCGTAAAGCCATCTGCCAATGCGTTTTCAAAAGAGTCTGGAAGGCCA
>JBOGOW010000447.1:0-3459 GCA_050748285.1 Pyrinomonadaceae bacterium | reverse complement strand
AGCCAGGCGGGTGGAGCTTCAGAACACCGCCGCGGGACTTGACCCCGAGCAGGTTCTAGTAATTGAGACAATTGGATCCGTAGAAGACTTTTACAAAGCAGCAAAGAAAATCGAAGGTCTTGAATGGATGGGTGAAATTGAAATCGATGAAATTCCCCCCGATGAAAATTTTTCAAACCCTGAAAAGCCAGAAAAAAACCTTAAAGGCCGATTGTACTTAGTTCTTACGAACCAGCAAGCATTGACGGAAATGCTATCTCTTTGGAATCATTACAAAGATCAACCAGACCCAAAGCTGAAGTTTGATAAAGGCCTTACTAAGTTTCGCGATGTGTTTTGTCATCTACGAGATATTAGAAGATGGGGACCTCAGGATAGACTGCGCGAAACTGGCGTACTTGAAATATGGCAAGAAGAACTCAATGATCCCCACCTGCAGAATAGAGCAATAAGATTTGAGGCAGAGCTTTGGTATAGAAGCTCTCAGGATAAGCGTAGGGAAGGCGAAGCTACTGTCACTTCCTTAGTCCATCAGCTCGGCGGCCAAATAATTAGTCAATGCTCGCTTAGCGGAATAAATTATCATGCAATCTTAGCTGAACTCCCAGCGAGCAAAATACAAGAAATCATAGACACTCCCGAAACAGAGTTAGTGAAGTGCGACAACATCATGTTTTTTCGTCCAGCGGGTCAGATTTCCGCAGGAAATAGACCTACTGAGGATTTTGCGGAGCCTTCTAATTATCAGGTTGATTCAATTGCGCAGGGTCATCCAGTGCTGGCAATTTTTGATGGGCTACCACTCGCCAATCATGAGCTCTTACAAGACCGAATCATCATCGATGACCCTGATGGCTGGGCAGCTGATTACCCTGCAAATGAGCGGTTGCACGGCACCACGATGGCATCGCTCGCGATACATGGTGATTTAAACTCCAATCAAGCACCGCTAAGTCGTCCGATTTATGTTAGGCCCATAATGAGGCCAGATACTAATGATTTCAGATCGCCTAGAAGAGAGAGCCTCCCTTCAGATCAGCTTTCAGTAGATCTTTTACATAGAGCTGTTAGACGGCTGTATGAAAATGACGGCGGGGAAGACCCTGCAGCCCCTACAATAAAAATAATCAACCTTTCCATAGGTGATCCCAGTCGCCAGTTCTCTCAAGTCATGAGCCCCCTCGCCCGACTGCTAGATTGGTTGAGCGCTAAATATGGTGTGCTTTTTATTATTAGTGCTGGCAATCAACTGAGCCCTGTCCCACTAAACCTAACTCTTGACCAACTTGAAGCTTTGACGCCAGAGCAGATCGAGGAAAAGTCGATACATGCATTACTCCTAAATGCTCGTAGTCGGTCACTACTTTCTCCAGCAGAATGCATTAATGGAGTGAGCGTGGGTTCCGTACACTACGACTACGCAAACTCTGCAAATCTGGCAAACCGGTTTGATCCATTTACCAGCCTGTTGCCAAGCCCGGTATCTTCATTCGGTAGCGGCTATAGACGCGCAATAAAGCCTGATCTTGTTTATTTCGGCGGTAAGCAATGGTATGACAAACCATTTCTTGGACGAAATCCAGTATCGCTTTCCGTTTCCAACTCATACGGCGCACCTGGTAATAAAGTTGCAATCCCCGGTCAACCAGGCAGTCTAGACTCCAGCGCATATACTCGCGGAACTAGTAATGCCACGGCACTAATTAGCCGCGCAGCAGTTCTTTGTCATGATAACCTCATGGAAATAGTCCAACAAAACCCTGAAAACAACTACCGCGATACTTATACAGCACCAATTATTAAAGCGATGCTGGCACATGGATGTTCCTGGAGCGAGATTGCTCCTAGGATTCTTACAGCACTAAATGGCTTAGGGAATGTAGATCAGCCAGGAAGCTGGACCAGTCGGTGGATTGGCTATGGGATTCCTGACATTGAAAAAGTTCTGGAATGCACAGATCAACGCGCGACAATAATCGGCTTCGGGCAACTTGGCGATAGTCAGGCTCACGTATACAAAATGCCTTTACCTCCTTCTCTTGGATCACGTAGAGATTGGAGAAAACTAACCGTTACTCTTGCATGGCTTTCTCCAACCCAACCAAATACGCAGAAATATAGAACGGCAAGTATGTGGTTCGAAGCAAATAACAGCTTAGCGAATGATCGACAAGAAGCAGCAAGCGGTCGCTCAGGCTGGCAAGCCGTGCGTAGAGGAACACTTCAACACGAAGTATTCGAAGGTGAAAATGCGCATCCATTCATTGATGGAGATTATTTAACAATAAAAATTAATTGCCGCAAAGAAGCTGCAGAAATTGACACGACAATCCCATACGGAATAATTGTGTCCTTAGAAGTTCGCGAGGGCGTCGAATTGCCAATTTATCAGGAAATTCGAGATAGAGTGCGCATCCAACCTGCAATTCAGGTACAGCAAAATGCTGCTGGAAGTTAAGACCTGAAATCAAAACAGTTCTGCCGCCGGGGACTGTCGCAGGTTGGTGTTCAGAGTCCGAGCCATTCAAATGAGACTCGGGTTGCGTGCTAGGCAGCACTTTGTGATGCAATTGGTGAATTGAAACCCCGGGGCGGCGTTGCGATTCCGTCTCCGGCACCAAATACGAAAAACCCTGAATCGCAGGATTCAGGGTTTTTTATGCCTGCGAATTGCCGCTGACTGATTCATGGACGGATCAATCTTAAGGAAATAAGAAGTAGATACTGTCGCTCAAGTGAGGCCAAGCACTTGTTCGTAGAAGACCAATTGTTTGCGGGGCTATCGCGAAAGCGGAGTATCAGTCGACATCAATGTTGAATGGTAAATCGTCATCGCGAGCAAGCCCGCACACAGGGGTTATGCGGTGTCTTCGGGATCAGCGATAGCGCTTGAGGTGTTCGCCCACTTTCGCCGCCGGGACCTTCTGCAACTTGCACAGCAAATCATGGGACAGCTCGCGCAAGCCGTGCTTGTGCCGCAGCTCTTCGGTCAGATGTGTGGTCAGGTTGGCCGCCATCTCGGCATCTGCCATGGCCCGGTGGGCCTTGCCGGTGTTGGGCAGGTTGGCGAAGGTGGTGAGGGTGCCGAGTTTGTGGTTCGGCGCGGCGGGCATCAGGCGGCGGGCCAGTAGCAGCGAACAGGCAAAGTTCTGCAGGCGGGTGCGTTTGATTCGCCCGAGCTCAAAGTCCCAGAACTTCTGGTCGAACGCGGCGTTGTGCGCCAACAGTGGCGTGGTGCCGACGAATTCATTGACCTCGTTCATCACCTGCTCCGCCGACGGCGCGGTGCGCAGCATGGCGTTGCTGATGCCGGTGAGTTGCTCGATGAAGGCCGGGACGCGCACGCCGGCGTTCATCAGGCTTTGGTAACGCTCGACGATGCGCCCCTGTTCAAGGATCACCACGGCAATTTCCGTGGCCCGGCAGCTGCTGCTCGGGGAGATCCCGGTGGTTTCAAAG